>NZ_CALJSP010000116.1:0-7545 GCF_937975875.1 Veillonella dispar
CCTAAAATACGACGTTTGCCATTTGTTTTTAAGTGACGCGCAGTCCAAATTACTGGTGTACCTACGTCAAAGGTAAAGATAGCATCATCAGCAGCTAATTTATTAAGACGATTTACGAAGTATTGCGGATGGATTGCGACCCCATCTGGTTCAGCTACAGCATAGCTGTCTAAGTCGCCTCTAAACTTAGTATATGCTTTGCGTACAGTGTTGATAAATTCAGTATCATCACGTTGACCTATAAGAGGTAATAATTCTTTCAATGTATCTTTTACGGTACCAATAATACCTTGAGTAAGTGGTACACGACGACCTAATGCACTAGGATCTCTATCAACTTGGATTACCTTTGCATTTTCTGGGTAGAAAGGTCGGTAAGGGAAGTCAGTACCAAGCATAACGAGTGTATCGCATTGCTCAATCGCACGATAACCAGATGTATAGCCTAATAGACCTGTCATACCTACATCATATGGGTTATCCCATTCAACCCATTCTTTACCTCTGAAAGCGTGTACTACAGGTGCTTGTAAGCGTTTTGCTAATTCTACCACTTCGTCATGAGCACCTTCACAGCCTGCACCACAGAAGAGAGTAATGCGTTTACCAGTTTCTAAATGAGCAGCCATTTCTTCAATATCGTCGCGTTGTGGCACGATATGAGGTAAACGAGGTGGAGTCCATACAGGTAATTCATCAATTTCCATTTCCATTACTGCAACGTCCCCAGGAAGAACGATAACTGCAACATCTTGATTACCTACAGCAGCATTCATAGCACGGAACAGGATTTCAGGCATTTGTTTAGGATTGGATACGAGTTCGCAGAAACAAGAGCATTCTTTGAATAAGTTTTCTGGATGTGTTTCTTGGAAATAATTTAACCCAACTTCAGATTGAGGAATATGAGAGGCAATAGCCAATACTGGAACACGATTGCGGTGGCAATCGAAGAGACCATTGATCAAATGTAAGTTGCCAGGGCCAGAACTACCAGCACATAAAGTTAATTTATGAGTTAAGGATGCTTCTGCACCTGCAGCAAAGGCTGCTGTTTCTTCATGTCGTACATGTTCAAAGGCAATCTTACCATTGCGGCGTAAACTATCGTTTACAGAGTTTAAACTATCGCCAGTGATACCGTAGATGCGTTCGATTCCCGCATTGGCTAAGACTTCTATAAGTACGTCAGAAATTCGTTTTTTTGCCATATTATCACCTTTATTCAATAATTAATATCAATAAAATATGGTTTTTAGAACCACATGAATTATACTAGACCTATTTTTTGTGTATTTATGTGATATAAATCACTATTTATTGCATACATGGTTTATAGTTATTTAGAAAATCGTACTATAGCATCTTTAAATAACATTTTTAGTCTTATATTTTCCTAATGTTTTATTTGATATTCTTTCTTAATACAAAACTCTTATTCTTGCATAACCCTAATAAAAGTGTTACTATTAATTCATAAAGAAAATAGATAAGTCTTTGGGGACAGGTGAAATTCCTTACCGGCGGTATAGTCCGCGAACCTTATGGGTATGAATCGGTGCAATTCCGATACCGACAGTATAGTCTGGATGAGAAAAGACAAGGCACATTTGTTGTGCGCAATTATGATTACCCAAGGACTATGTATATAGTCCTTTTTTTATTGAGGTGATATGGTGGATGACGTAGCATATATGAAACGCGCCATTGCACTGGCAAAATTAGCCACAGGTCACACTTCGCCAAATCCTTTGGTTGGTGCCGTAGTGGTTAAAGACAATACAATAATCGGTGAAGGTTATCATCATAAAGCTGGTACAGCACACGCTGAGGTTCATGCCTTAAACCAAGCTGGTGATAATGCTAAAGGTGCTACTTTATATGTAACATTAGAGCCATGTTCTCATTATGGTAAAACTCCACCTTGTGCGCTGCGTATTATCGAGGCTGGCATAGCTAAAGTCGTAGTAGGTAGTACAGATCCTAACCCACTAGTATCTGGAAAGGGTATGGATTTACTCCGTGAAGCAGGCATAGAGGTTGTTTGCCCCTTATGCAGTGAGGAATGTGCTGAACTAAATGAGCATTTCTTTACGTATATACAGACCGGTAAACCTTTTGTAACTATTAAAAGTGCTATGTCACTAGATGGTAAGATTGCAACGTTTACAGGCCATTCCCAATGGATTACTAATGAATCCTCCCGTCGTGATGGACATGTACTACGTGCTACTCATGATGCTATGCTCGTTGGTATCGGTACAATCTTAGCAGATAATCCTCAGTTAAACTGTCGTCTTAGTGATGATGAATTAGCAGATGCTATATTGGATAGAAACATTCTTAATGAGCCTATCCCAGTTCATCAACCAGATGTCATCATATTAGACAGTCTTGGTAGAACACCTACCACAAGTCGTGTATTTGAAGTAGATTCTCGCAAGGTTCATATATTTGTATCTAAAGGTTGTCCTAAAGAACGAATTCAAGCTTTAGAAAACGTAGGTGCCATTGTTACGGTTGTAGAATCTATTTCTACTCGTAAAAGTAAGAGTACTGATATCGTTATTGATATTAAGAAATTATCTATTGATGATATTCTTACCAAACTTGGAGAACTAGGCTACACATCAGTACTTGTAGAAGGTGGGTCATCCATCATTAGTTCCTTTGTAGAAACGATGAATTTTGATAAAGTTGTAACTTACATAGGAAATACAATTATTGGTGGTACTGATGCAACTCCTGCTGTAGGTGGTCGTGGCTTTGAAAGTTTAGAAGCTTCACCTCAATTAACTTTCACAAAAACTAAAGTATTAGATAATAACATTCGCATCGAAGCGTATCGTCAAGGAAGGAGGGGCGCTTATGTTCACGGGAATCGTTGAAGAAATCGGCCGCATCGAGAACATTAAAAAGGGCCCTAAATCCTTAGCCATAACAATTCGGGGGAATAAAATATTTAGCGATTTAAAAATAGGTGACTCCGTAGCTGTTAATGGTGTATGTTTGACGGCTACAACGATTGGTAATGGCATCTTTACAGCTGATGTTATGCCAGAGTCGATCAAGATGACTACTTTTACAAATTTGAAAGTTCATCAACCTGTCAACTTAGAGCGTGCTATGCTTGCCAATGGTAGATTTGGTGGTCATATTGTGGCAGGTCACGTAGATGGGACGGGCCGCATCATTAACCGGGAACAAACGGATAATGCCATTATTTTTACCGTAGAGGCCCCTAAATCCGTTATGGATTACGTTATTTATAAGGGTTCCATTACGATCGATGGAATTAGCCTCACCATTATGCGACGAACGGACAGCAGTTTTTCCGTATCTATCATTCCTCACGCCTTGGGCGAAACAATTTTAGGCTCTGCCCATATTGGTACGGAGGTTAATTTAGAAACGGATATCGCTGGTCGATACATTCGTCATTTTATGAATCTTGGTAGTGAACCTACCGAAGAGAAACCTAAGAAATCTATGCAATCCCTCTTAGTAGAGAATGGATTTATATAAAAGTAAGGAGCGTTCCTATGAGCGAACAATTACATTCTATTACAGAGGTCTTAGAAGACCTTAAAGCTGGCAAACCTGTTATTATTGTTGATGATGAAAGCCGTGAAAACGAAGGCGATCTTATCATTGCTGCAGAGTTTGCTACACAAGAAAATATTAATTTTATGGTTAAATACGCGCGCGGTATCGTATGTACGCCTATGCGCCGTGAAGCTTTAGAAAAACTTGGCATTCCTGCCATGGTTACTAAAAATACAGATAATCATGAAACTGCTTTCACCGTTACTGTTGACCATGTAGATACTACAACAGGCGTATCTCCAGCAGAACGTGCGTATACAATTCAAAAATTACTAGATCCTAATGCTAAACCTGAAGACTTCCGTCGTCCTGGTCACGTGTTCCCTTTAGTATATAAAGAGGGGGGCGTTCTAGTACGCCAAGGTCATACTGAAGCATCTATCGACCTTTGCCGACTAGCAGGTTTACAAGAGGCAGCTGTTATTTGTGAGATTACAAAAGATGACGGCGATATGGCACGTCTACCAGATCTCATGAAATTTGCGAAAGAACACAATTTGAAAATTGCTTCTGTAGCAGAACTTATAGAATATCGTAAACAACATGAAGATATGGTTGAGCTTGGTGCTTGTTCTAAGTTGCCTACTAAATTTGGTGATTTTAATATCTTTGTATTCAAAAATGAATTAGATAAAAAAGAGCATTTAGCTATCGTTAAAGGTGATGTGCAAAACTGTAGCGATGTCCTTGTACGTATTCACTCTGAATGTTTAACTGGCGATGTATTCGGTTCTAAACGTTGTGACTGCGGCGAACAATTAGATAATGCATTACGTGCTATCGAAAAAGAAGGCAAAGGCGTTGTAGTATACATGCGTCAAGAAGGTCGTGGCATTGGCTTAACAAATAAAATTAAAGCCTATGCTTTACAAGAGCAAGGTTTAGATACTGTAGAGGCTAATGAACAATTAGGCTTCCCTGCAGATATGCGCGAATATTCCTTGGCTGCTCAAATTATCCGTTTCTTAGGGATTAAGAGTATTAGATTGTTAACAAACAATCCAGAAAAACGTCATGGCTTAGAACATTGGGGTATTGATGTAACTAGCCGAGTACCGCTCATTATTGCAGCTAATAAATTTAATGCAGGGTACTTAAAGACAAAAGAAGAAAAAATGGGTCATATGTTAGAAGACTAATCATTTAGTTTTACTTAACAAATTGCTCGTCACATAAGAATTTCCCTTACTGGAATATAGGAGGTCAACATAATGAAGGTTCAAGAAGGTAATTTACTAGGTAGTGGTAAAAAGTTTGCTATTATCGGTTCACGTTTTAATGAGTTCATTACTTCCAAATTAATCGGTGGCGCTGAAGATTGCTTATTACGTCACGATGTAAAAGAAGAGGATATTACTGTTATTTGGGTACCAGGTGCTTATGAAATTCCATTGATTGCTAAAAAAGCTGCTTCATCTGGTCGCTTCGATGCGGTTATTTGCGTTGGTGCTGTTATTCGTGGTGCTACAACTCATTATGACTATGTATGTAATGAAGTAGCTAAAGGTATTGCTCATGTTTCCTTAGAAACTGGTATTCCTGTTATGTTCGGTGTAGTAACTACTGAAAATATTGAACAAGCTATCGAACGTGCTGGTACTAAAGCTGGCAATAAGGGTTACGACTGTGCTATGGGCGCTATTGAAATGGTTAACCTTATCGATCAATTCTAAGAAGACTATTAAAAACACTCAGTATCCTATGGTACTGGGTGTTTTTATAATATCGAAAATATGTTCTTTTATATCGAAAATAGAGTAGACGAACATATATTCCCTATAATTTGAAATATAATTCTATGACATGATATACTATATAAGCACTTATAAGTGCAGTTTTAAAAGTTAATTAGTAATAAGGAATGATAGAATGGATTATATAAAACGTTTTACGACCCGAGAAGGGGTTCGTATGTCTTTAGCAGTAACAACAGATACTGTTGAAACGGCTCGTGTACGTCATGATTTATGGCCTGTCGCAACAGCTGCTTTAGGTTGCGCTATGACGGGGGCTATTTTATTAGCTGGTGATTTTAAAAATCATGAAAATGTAAGTTTGCGTATTAAAGGTGATGGCCCTCTAGGTGTAGTTCATGTAGATGCGTTTGCAGATAATACGGTTCGTGGCTATGTGGATGAGCCACATGTAGATGTACCTTTAAAACGAGCTGGTAAGCTTGATGTAGGTGCTGCTGTTGGTCATAATGGAGAAGTACAAGTTACTCGCTTTACTCAATTAGCACAAGATTATACCTCTACAAGTCCAATTCAAAGTGGTGAAGTAGCAGAGGATTTGGCCTACTATTTATATGCTTCTGAACAAGTACCTTCTACTATTAGCTTAGGTGTATTGGTAGACCCAGATTATCATACAGTTGTAGCTGGTGGTTTTATCGTACAAGCTTTACCAGATGCTACAGACGAAGCATTAGCACAAGTAGAAAAGAATATTAACGAACTTGGTCCTATTACAGAATATTTAAAAGCTCATCCAGATGGTAAGGGTCTAATGGAACGCGTTCTTGATGGCTTGACTGTGAATGAAGTATATAATGAACCAATTCACTTCCAATGTCGTTGTGGACGGGATCGCTTTGGTGCTGTACTTATGACATTAAGAGAAGAAGATAAACAGGCTATTTTGGAAGATGAAGTAACAGAACTTGTATGCCATTACTGTAATGAAAAGTATCATTTTAGTCGTGAAGAGTTACAAGATATGTTTGCTCCTAAAGGTCCAATTCAATAAAACTTTATAATATGTTGAAAAAATACAGGCTACTAGGTTTTTCCTATAGCCTGTTTTTCTATTCTATGAGAAAATAAAAGGTAGAGTTATTAATAATAGGAGGTCACAATGAGTGCAATTGGCGTAATTGGTGGTACTGGCGTTTATGATCCATCCATCTTTGAAAATATTCATGAAGAATCCTTAATGACACCATATGGTGAAATAGATTATGTACAAGGTACATACCATGGGAAAACAGTAATCTTTGTTGCTCGTCATGGCAAAGATCACACAATTCCTCCACATAAAATCAATTATCGAGCTAATATTTGGGGGCTCAAAAAATTAGGCGTTACATTTATTATCTCTACGACTGCTGTAGGTTCCTTGAATGAAAACTTTAAGCCTGGTCATTTCGTTTTGACTGACCAATTCTTAGATTTCACTAAGAACCGCATCACTACATTCTATGAAGGTGGTGACCGTCCAGTAGCACATCTTGATGTAACAAATCCTTACTGCCCAGAATTACGTGATGTTCTTCAAAAGGTAGGTACTGAACAAGGTCTTACAATTCATAATGGCGGTACTTATGTATGTACAGAAGGTCCACGCTTTGAAACACCAGCGGAAATTAAAATGTTCCATATGCTTGGTGGGGATACAGTAGGCATGACAAATGTACCTGAAGTAAATTTAGCTAATGAAGCTGAAATGGCATATGCTACGATTTCTATGATTACCAACTATGCAGCAGGTATTTCTGAATCTGCTTTGACACATGGTGAAGTGGTAGAAATGATGGGCGACATGGCAGCTCAACTTAAATCTCTTATTTTAGGTGCTATTGATGCAATCGATGTAGATGCTCGTTATGACGCACATAATCGCATGCAAGAATATGGTGGCTTTAAACTATAATCCATTCATAATGAAATACAATAGTTCATCGAAGGAGAAGGTATGATTAATATTGAATGGCGTAACGATACGCTAGTACTATTAGATCAAACTAAATTACCTACTGAAATTACGTATGTTCACTGTACAGATTGGCGCCAAGTAGCCGAAGCTATTAAAATGCTTCGCGTTCGTGGCGCACCTGCTATTGGTGTTGCTGCCAGTTATGGCCTCATTTTAGCGGCTATGGAAGCAGGCCGTTTGGATGCACCATTTAGTGAACAACTTACAAGCTTATATGAATTTAGT
>NZ_CALJSP010000117.1:0-2276 GCF_937975875.1 Veillonella dispar
CCTCTCACACCACCGTGCGTACCGTTCGGTACACGGCGGTTCAATCAACTTAACATTTAACAAACCTCTCGGTATAGTAGTCATACATTGAGACCAAGCCAAATGAGGCTAGTCTCTTATTGGTAATTACATAGTTTAGCGCACCTTCACTTAATCGAGCTACCCGTGCACCACTGTATGCTATTGCATAAGCCTTCTTACTATACATTCCTAACTTCATTAGGTTTTGCGCACGATTTTGTGGGGTTTTCCAATGCACCCAGATACACATACGCAATCTTCTACGAATTAGCGCATCCATATCTTTGCATAACCACTTCATATAACCGATTCCGAAATAATTGATCCATCCACGGGTTAGCTGGTTAAGCTTTTCAATCTTATAGCGATTGCTGACACTCCAGTTTCTTCTCGTGAGCCATTTCATTTTCGTTTTGAGCTTAGCTATTGATTTTGCATGTGGTCTTGCCTTGTATTGTTGTGCTTGCGTGTTGAAAAAGAATCCAAAACCAAGATATTTAAGTCCATCTGGTCTGTCTACTTTGCTTTTAGTCATGTTGACCTTAAGTCCTAGTTTCTCTTCAATAAATCGTGAGATATTCCTCATAACTCGATTGGCAGACATTTCACTTCTGACCATAATGATACAGTCGTCTGCGTAACGTACAAAGTTTAGCCCTCTGGTCTCCATTTCCATATCTAGTTCATTCAGCATAATATTCGCCAGAAGAGGCGAAAGGTTTCCACCTTGTGGTGTTCCCACTATAGAATCCTCATACTCATCGTCAATCATGATTCCACTGACAAGATATTTTCTAACGATAGAGATGACGTCTCCATCTTTGATAGTTCTACCGATAATGGTCATAAGTTTGTCATGATTCACTGTGTCAAAGAACTTTTCCAAGTCAATGTCTACAATCCAATCATTACCATCATTCATCATGTCTAACGCTGTTAGGATTGCTTGCTGTGCACATCTATTTGGTCTAAATCCATAACTGTGGGCATGGAATTGTTCCTCGTAGATTGGTGTAAGTACCTGTGCAATGGCCTGTTGTACAAATCTGTCTGTTACTGTTGGTACTCCTAGGTTTCTGACACCGCCATCAGGCTTTGGTATCTCCACTCTTCGTACTGGCTGAGGCTTATACTTTCTTGTCCTCAACTGTTCCTTGATGATTTCGCCGTTCTTTACAAGGTGTTCTTTAAGTTCTGTGTATTTCATTCCGTCCACACCCTCTGCACCTTTATTTCGTACGACTTGCAGATATGCTCTGTTGAGGTTATCGCTAGAAAGTATCTGCTCCATTAGACTACTTGTGTTCATGCGTTCTTTCCTTTCCGTCTCGCTTGATTTGACCACCTTTTACCCGATTGGTTACGGCAGATGTTGCCATTTCTGCAATACGAGATATACTCAAACTTATTGATTGTTCGCCCCTTCGCTCCATTTCCATTACAGAAACTTCTTCACTACTATGGGTTCTGCTGACTTCTCACAGTTCGTTGTTACTAGGCAAATGAAACCTCTGTGAGACCTCCACGCTTAAGGTGCACGCTCTTTCTCCTCATAAATCCGCCGCATTTACTCTGCTTCTACAAATGTGGTAGTTATTAGACTTTACTGTCTTTCGCCAGCTTATCTCTCGAAGCCTAGCCTCATATGCGATTTCTGTCCGTCGGACCAAGGATTTGCCTACAGCTTCCTTCAGATTCCACCTCACGATGGACACCCTTGCTGTTCAGCTATACATTTCCCACTACCTGGGCATGTTCAGGACTTTCACCTGCGAGAGCGCGCCCATGGCGCGCAAACGAAACGTGCGCCGCTGGGCGCACATAGTAAAAAGTGTCTGAAGTTTATAAATAAACTACAGACACTTTTAATCAAGTATCCATTTCAGGGAATAAATCCGGTCTCAAATGCGTCATATCTGTTGGATTCTTCTCTATGCGTTCTATCGGATTGGGGCAATAAACATTATATGTTTCCCGTGAATTCATCTTTATAAACGTTCCAGGATCATTTAAAGCTTCTTCCTCTTCCTTAGTTGGTCTATGTGGTCTTGTATAAACATATGCAATATGCGGATATAAACTGTCTCCAGGCGTCTTCCCAAATACACTTTGTTTCGTATGGAAATACAAAGCAGAATAACCTCCCGCATCAACATGAGCAAGACCTCTGGGCAAAATAACCAGATCACCTGCCTGAAATTCATAGTATTCTTCTTCACAAGTAGCATCACCCACACCAATAGTAACACTCCCTG
>NZ_CALJSP010000118.1:0-7777 GCF_937975875.1 Veillonella dispar
AAAAGCCACTTGATATATATCAAGTGGCTTTTAGTATTAGCAACAGCATAAATTATAATTTGCCGAGTCGTTTCATAGCATTATAAATTTTTTCAGCAAGGCCTGTCATTTGGAATTTAGGAATACCACATGCTGCAACGCGAATACCATTAGCTAAAGCAATAACATAAATATGCTCTTTCTTCAATTCTTCACAGATAGCATTAGCAGAATCTGTAGGAATTGTAATGAAGAAACCGCCACGGTATGGTAACATTGGAAGGCCAACTTGTGCAGCCTCTTGTTTGAAGATATCAGCACGATCGCGAATCAATTGATAGTAGCTATTGCGTTCAGCTTCATATTCTTTAAACTTAGCTGGATCAGCCACAATATTAGCCATTGTACGCATTGCTGGACGACAAATATTAGACCATGTAGCACGGCTAGTAGATTTGTTGATTTCTAAGAATTCATCAGCAATTTCTTCGTCATCAGAAATACCAATCAAAGCCCCTACACGTTGACCATACATAGTGAAGCCTTTAGACAAGCTATAGCAAACACATGTAAGGATTTCTTTTGGCAAATGACTGAATTTACTAAAGAATGCACGAACCTCTTCTTTTTCACCAGAATAATCAAGGTATGCTACATCAATGCCAATGATTACATTATTACGGCCTATAGCAACGAGTTCTTTCAAGAAGTTAAGGATAGATTCCCAATCTTTGTCCTCTATAGAGTAACCTGTTGGGTTATTACCAGGTGTATTAAATAAAATTACGACATTTGTTTGTTTTGCAGCTAATTCATTTACACGATTTTGGAACGCTTCATGGTTAAAGTTATTATGTTCATCAAATAAAGAATAGGTAACAAGTGTACGACCTACATCGCTACAAAGTATACGATAGGCACCCCAGTACCAATCAGCAGTCAACACCTCATCACCAGGTTCTGTATAGTTATGAACTAAGTGATGAATACCGCCTGTACCACCTGTAGTAGCAATACTACGGATATGACCTTCTGGACGAGATTGTCCAAAGCATTCCGCCTCTGCAGCAGCAAGGAACTCAGGTACACCTGCAATCGGAGCATAACCAACATATTCAGAATCTGGAAGACTTAAATATTCGTCCTTAACGGTTTTAAGGAATACTAATTTACCATCCTCATCATAAATCGCACCTAATGTACCATTAACAACGTTCTCGCGACCATTTTCTTTAGCATCAGCTTGGGCTTGGCCAGCAGTTACAAAGATTACATCTTTAAGTTTTTTCCCTTTTGCATGCTTTGCAGCAACACTTGTCATAACTTGCACCATCCTATCTAAAATGAATTATTACATATTTATCATACCTAAACTTATTTAATTATACAATGAGTATTTAAAAATATATTGTATACATAAGAAAAAATACTAATTACAATCTGAATTATAAAAAAGCTAAGGTATATAGGATATATACAATATCCTATATAAAATATTTTTATAAATCATATGCTAGTATTTATAAACAAAAAAGACCACTCATTAGAGTGATCTTTGATATCCTTAGAAGGAGTAGCCTACACCAGCGTGTAAACCTTTTGCAGTTTTATCGTTGCTATTTACGCTATATTTATCATAGCCATAGTATACGTTCAAGTCTACATCAGGGCGAACTTCATATTGAGCACCTACTTGGTAAGTTTGTTTAATATCGTTACCCCAACCAGCTTTAGCAAAGCCGTTTACTTTTTCTGTCAATGGCACATGACCAATAACACCAGCTTGGAAACCTAATTCTGTATCATTTGTACGAATTGCAGTACCAGCACCATATACGTTTACGTTTGGATGCACTTTATAAACTAATGCTAATTGATGATCTTTAATGTCGCCATTTTTTGCATTCAATTTATCATAAGAATATTGAACAGCAGTTTTATTGGAAAGATCGTGTTGCAAAGAAACACCGAAACCGTCGTTGCTATTGCCGCCACCTTTAGATACATGTTGTTTAAATGCATAATCAGCTTGTACTTTAGTGGAACCGTCGCTAATTTTTGTTACAGGTGCCGCTGCAAATGCACTACCTGCCACAACTGTAGCTGCTAGAGTTAATAATACTAATTTCTTCATTTGTACCTCCTATACACATATCTCAAGATATGTCTTACTAAGTTACTTATTTACGAATGTTTTGATTATACACTCTATAAATTAACGTTTCATGAATACAGGGATATCTGGGATACCGCTGTTAGTTGTTGTTGTAGTGGATGCTGGACGAGATGTTGTAGTTGTTTTACCGAATTCTGGTACGCTTTTAGCGTTATTGCCAAAACCAGTTGCTACAACCGTAACTTGAACTTTATCGCCCAAGCTTTCATCGATAACAGAACCGAAG
The DNA here is from genome assembly GCF_937975875.1 of Veillonella dispar. GTDB lineage: Bacteria > Bacillota > Negativicutes > Veillonellales > Veillonellaceae > Veillonella > Veillonella dispar_B. The sequence goes on from NZ_CALJSP010000118.1 coordinate 2,382, forward strand.
ATGATATTTGCATCAGGGTCTGCTGCATCAGAAATAATTTGAGCAGCTTCGTTTACTTCAAAAATACCCAATTCGGAGCTACCAGAAATATTAAGCAAGATGCCTTTTGCACCATCGATGGAAGTTTCCAATAATGGGCTATTGATAGCCATTTTTGCAGCGTCTGCAGCACGGTTTTCACCTGTACCTTCACCAATACCCATCAAAGCTTCGCCTTGATTAGTCATGATAGTTTTAACGTCTGCAAAGTCAAGATTGATTAAACCAGGAATTTGGATCAAATCGGAAATACCTTTGATACCTTGACGAAGAACTTCATCAGCTTTGCTGAATGCATCAGATACGGAACATTTTTTATCTACAACTTGTAACAATTTGTCATTAGGAATAACAATAATTGTATCAACTTTTTGAGTCAAGAACTCAATGCCTTTTTCTGCCGCAGCACGACGACGTTTGCCTTCGAATGCGAAAGGTTTAGTTACAACGCCAACTGTTAATGCACCAACTTCTTTAGCACATTCAGCTACGATTGGAGCAGCACCAGTACCAGTACCACCGCCCATACCAGCAGTTACGAATACCATATCAGCACCTTCAAGAGCTTTAGTAATTTCTTCACGGCTTTCTTGAGCTGCTTCTTCACCGATTTGTGGGTTAGCACCAGCACCAAGGCCTTTAGTAACTTTTTCACCGATTTGAATTGTTACATCCGCTTTAGACAATTCAAGCACTTGGTTTTCTGTATTAACGGCTAAAAATTGAACACCTTTAATTTGGTTATCAACCATACGATTAACAGCGTTATTACCGCCGCCACCAACACCGATAACTTTAATATTTGCAAAATCAGACATTGAACTTCCTCCTCTTATCGTTATCTATTGTATCAATATACGTCCCAATGTATCGATTTATATACTGACTATCTTATAACAATTACATTTATTTTACACTAAAATTTAAAAACTTTCCACTATATAGAATGTGATTTATTAGAACCGCTTAGTCATAATTATTTTGCGTATAGCGCCTACATTAATAAATACACGTAACCCAAATCCAATAAGGGCCACATAATATAGGTTAATGCCTATTAAATCACCAACATATACAAGAATAACAGCTAATACCATATTTGAAAAGAACCCAATGACAAAGTTACTAAGATCAAATGTTCTTTCCAATGCTGCTCGACTGCCACCAAATACTGCATCTAAAGCTGCTAGAACAGCTACCGAAGTATAATTCGAATAACTAGCGGGGATATGAAGTGGTGCTATCCATCCTAGGATAGCCCCTATAATTAGGCCAATGATGGCAAAGATATAGATATTCATTCTTTACCTCCTAACTCATTAGGCTTCATATGTTCTTCTCTAAAAGTACCTGTGAAAGCAGGAATCGCTACATCCTCTTCTTGCTTTATAGTTACCTTTATTCCCCAATGTTTAAGTGAATCTACTACACCACCGCGCATAGTTAGCGCAGAATTTAATGTCTTTGGATCTCCAATAGCTTTCACCGTAAAGGGAGCTCCAAAGACCTTCCCATTTACAGTAATAGTCGGGCCTGAACATCGTATTTCAGACGTTCCTATGAGGCGTTGATCATTAATAGCTATCGCTTCAGCCCCACCAGCCCGTAATTCATTAACAATTCTTAGAATATCTTCATCATGAATTACATATAAATTGGGGTTTTCCCCACTTTGTACAGGCTTTAAGCTATCTTCAATCAACACACTAACGCCCGGCCCTTTAACATTAGTTAAAGCCGCTTTCATCATGAGCTGTTCATCAGCTTTACCACCGCCATTAGCGCCAGATTTTTTTAGTGACTCAATTTGCTTTAACAAAGCATCACGTTCACTCTGGGCCTCTCTCAATTGTACTGCTAAATCGCCAGTTCGTTGTAAGCGAATATTTTCTTCTATATTATCTTGAGTCATCTTATATTGGGTAACAACCATGAACCCTAATATACAGCTGACTATGGCAATTGCCCACCGTTCGTGTCTCACGACAATCATCTACCTTTATATTCAACATGACCTTATCTATCTTGTTTTTTATCATCCTTCTTAGTAGATGAATTTTCTGTAGTCGGTGCTCCATTCTGATGCTTTTTAACTTCTGGCATCACATCGGTTTTAATGTACGGTGATGAAACATTAACATCTATATACTGTACATTACCATGTGTCTTTTTAATATCTTGTAACATCGACTGAGTTAGCTCTGCTTTTTTAGCTAAGTCTTTGCCATCCCCCAGTCGAATCTGTACACCTGAAACAGTATATGCCATTATCGCATCAGGATCTCCAATATTAACCTCTGCAATATTCTTGAATGTCTCCTCATCGAGTGAGTTCAAATATTCAAGAGCCGCCAATATCGGTTTATCTACTACTGTATCACCTAATAGTATATTTCCAGCTTTCACACCAGAAATCATAGGAACAGATGTGTCTTGTATAGCTGGCTCAGATGCGATCACTTGTCCCTTACTATCAAGGGTTAAGTATCCAAACTGAGCCGGTACAACTGCAACTGCCTTGCGTTCTACTACATTTACCACCATTGTCAGTGGCAACTGATAGCTAATTTGAGCCTCTTCGACACGTAAATCTTTCGATAATCTAGTTTTTAATTTTTCTGTACTAATCTGCAATATATTAACAGGTTCATGAATATCACCAGCTACCATTACATCTTGTACAGTTACCTTATCCGATCCAGTAACTTTTAAGGATCCAAAAGGAATAGGTAGTGTAAACAACCCCACCAACACGAGAGTAACTGCACCACCGATTTTTAACACTCGTTTTCTAAATACAGCCCGTTCATCACGAACAGGTGTAGAAGACTGCATCTCCCCAGAGTTGGATGGATGGTTTTGCTTATCATCCATAGTTAACTCCTTATCTTCTATTAGCCCTTAAAATTTCCCTATACTAGCTGTTAATAGAATTTTTTCACATAATGTTGGGAAGTCAATTCCCATTTCTTTTGCTGCTTTTGGTACTAAAGATGTTGCTGTCATACCAGGCACTGTATTGTATTCAAGAACATACATATTATCTGCATGGTCTGTCATAACATCAACACGAATTACCCCACTGCCTTGTACTTCACGATACACAAGTTCCCCAATGCGTTGCATTTCAGCAGTCATTTCTGCACTAATAGGCGCTGGCACTAAATACTCAGTAGCACCTACAGTGTACTTACTCTTGTAATCATATTCACCAGAATGTGGACGAATTTCAATAACAGACAATGCTTTACCATCTAATACAGATACTGTAAATTCACGACCATCAAGAAATTGTTCTACCACAAGAATAGGGTCATATTTTAGAGCTTCCGTTACAGCCTCTTCTAACTGAGCTTCATCGCGAACAATAGTAACCCCAATGCTAGAACCTTGCGTAGCAGACTTCACAACTACTGGAATTGTAAAATCCTTACGAATATGCTCAATAATAGCTTCTGCAGATTCAAGATCACCATTAAAGGACTCGGATGCCGCAGTAGGAATATTGGCACCTTTAAATACATCTTTACTTACTTTTTTATTCATACCTACTGCATGAGCCATAATACCTGACCCAGTGTATGGAATTTCAGCCATTTCTAATAGGCCTTGTAACGCACCATCTTCGCCGTAACGACCATGAATTGCATTAAATACAACCTCGCCACCTAAATCTTTAATATCTTTTAATACAGTGCGCGGATTGAGTTCTAAAGTTTGGGCATTATAACCTTTGCTTTCAAGTGCTTCTGCAATAGCAGCGCCAGTACGACGAGATACCTCAGCCTCTTTGGAAGGACCACCCATTAGTACGATTATTTTTTTATCTTTCATTGTAAGCCTTCCTCCAATATAGCTAATAATTTTGGCCCATATTGATTAATAGAACCTGCACCCATGGTGATAACCAGATCATTAGGTCTTACTATTTTCGCTAATACCTCAGGCAAATCGTCAACAGATGGTACATAATTTACATCTTGACCTGTGGCCGCTTTAATAGCATTTGGAATCGTATTGCCATCAATACCAGAGATTGGATCTTCACCAGAGCTATAAATATCTGTCATATATACTTCATCAGCGCTTGTGAAAGCAGTAGCAAATTCATCCTTTAACAAGCTTGTGCGAGTAAAGCGATGTGGCTGGAATACACAGATAACACGATGCTTTTCCAACTCTTTTGCTGCTTTCAATGTTGCTTTAATTTCTGTAGGATGATGAGCATAGTCATCAACAACCCATACACCTGCTACGTGACCTTTTGTTTCAAAACGACGTTTTGCACCGATAAACTTACCTAAACCTTTTGTAATAATGCGCGTTTCTACACCACAGCAATCATGAGCAACAACAAAGGCAGCCAACGAATTCAATACATTATGTTCACCAGGAACTCGTAAGCGAATGCGCTCAACATTCACACCATTATGGTATACATCATATACCAAAGTAGAGTCTACGTAGTGAATATTTTTAGCTACATAGTCATTATTATCACGTAAGCCATATGTAATGAAATTACGATTTACACGGCTCATAACATAACGAATATTCTCATTATCTCCACATACGATTGCTTTGCCAGATTCTGGTAACGTTTCGACAAACTCACAAAATGCATTTAGCAAATTATCCATTGTTTTGTAGTGATCCATGTGATCATCTTCAATGTTAGTAATAACAATAGTATGTGGGCGTAGTTTCAAGAAAGACCCATCACTTTCATCTGCTTCAACTACAGAGAAATGCCCCTTACCTAGACAACTACTACCTTTTAAATAATCTACTTCACCACCGATAATAACTGTTGGATCAGCTTCTGCTTCTACTAAAATTTGACCAATCATGGATGTAGTGGAAGTTTTACCGTGAGCACCAGCTACTGCAATGCCATCTGTTACGTCTAACACAGCTTTTACAATATCGGAACGGTGCAAAATTGTAATACCTTGTTCTTTTGCCGCTACAATTTCAGGATTATCTTCACGAATAGCTGTAGAACGAACTACAGCATCAACGCCATTTACATACTCTTTATTATGACCAATATGAACGGTAGCGCCCATATTTCTGAACTTTTCAATAACTGCAGATTCAGTTACATCTGAACCAGATACATCATAACCTTTTTGAATTAAAATATTCGCTATAGCACGCATGCCAGACCCACCTATACCAATAAGATGAATCTTATGAATACCGTCTAACATAAAACCTCTCCTTGTTACTTTGCAATAGATAATGCAAGTTTTGCAATATCATGAGCTGCATTTGGTTTTCCTAAACGCAAAGCACTAGCCCCCATTTGAGCTAACAATTCACGATTTGCCATAAACATTTCGATTTCACCAATC
>NZ_CALJSP010000119.1:0-1061 GCF_937975875.1 Veillonella dispar
ATTGTGTAGGACCGTTCTTTATCTGCCCATTTACGACGGAATATAATGACTGCTAAACATGTTGGTAGGTACTGTGTGAAACGGGATACCGCACTAATAGCAGCAAGGGTTGTAAATGAACCGGACCAGGCTAGTAGTACGCTGGCAATAGCGGTGACGATCGCTGCTACATATGGTGCATTGTAGCGATTGCGTTTAGCTAAGGCACTTGGTAACATACCGTCTTCGGCCATGGATGTTGCAATACGAGGTGCGTAATAGGCTTCGGCAAAGTTAATGCCGCCCATAGAAATTAATGTGCCTGCCAATACAATGTACATGCCAATTGGACCTACAATTACATTGAAAGCATCTTGTACTGGTGCTTTTGTGTTAGCAAGGTCAGATCCTAGAACACCAATAGATACGGAAAGTATGGCCACATATAGGACTGATACGAGTAGCATACACATGATAATGGCACGCGGTAAATTCTTTTTAGGATTCTTCATATACTCTGCGGCAATGGCAATAACCTCAAATCCTGTATAAGCAAAGAAGAGAAGAACGGCTGCTTGTGCAAAGGATCCTTCTACATAGGTATCGTGTGGGAATACAGGTGTAAAGTTAGCGCCATTAATAAAGAATATACCGATAGCGATAAATAGGGTGAGAGGGACTAACTTAGAGATTGTAATTAAGTTATTAACAAATTTAGATACGTTAACACCAAATATGTTTACGATTGTTAAGCCTACGATTAATATGAAGGAAATGACATCCTTTGCTAAATCGCCACTTAAGGCAGGGACTGCAGCGCCTAGCGCCGTGGCAAAGCCAACGGCCATGGCGGCCCAGGCGATAACCGTTACAATCCATTTAAGGACGCCTACCTCAAATCCCCAAAAGTCACCTAATGCATGTTTGGCATATAGATAAGGGCCACCATTACGTGTGAAAAGGCTAGCCGCCTCTGCAAAGCACAAGGCAATACATCCTGCAATGACCGCATCAAATAAAAGGACCACTAAACTGGCTGACCCAATAATGGCATAGGCCTTATTAGGTAACAAGAAAATCCC
>NZ_CALJSP010000120.1:0-20538 GCF_937975875.1 Veillonella dispar
AACCCTGATAAATTTGACGCCTTGGCTCGTATATTCAACCATGGAGATGGCTCTGAACTAGGCGAAGCATTACGCTTGATTGTACATGACCTAGACCTTACTACAAACCTTACAGAATTAGGCTTTACGAAAAAAGACATTCCATGGCTTGTAGATAATGTATACGTTGTAGCTACAGGAAATATCGCTAATACAGTAGCTGAAATCAGTCGTAAAGATATAGAAGCGTTGTATAAAAAGATGTTTTAAGTGTTGTCATAATAGGAGAGAGTTTTGTTCCAAGGATTTTATGGCCTATTAACAGTTCTACTATGCGTGTTGTTTGTAATTGTAGTAGTGCTATTTAACATAGCGCCTATTACATATATTGTTTTTGGCATAGCCATAGTGTTGAGTGTGTTACTTCAATATAGGCGCTTTAAGAAACAGTCCATATCTGAAAAAAGGCACACTCAGTTGGCTTGGTGTTTGTATATTGCCTTTACCCTCAGCTTTTCTTGGTTAGTAAGCGATTGGTTTAGGTACGACTTAAAAACAAGCCTTGAGCAATTTGATTCCTTCGAGTATAGTACCATGGATTGGACTCAAGGGTGGCCTAATAGTGGAGAACTACCAGAGGGGTTAAAACGACCAGGAAAACTTCCCGACGGTATTTATAGAGCGTCTGCTTTTCGTAGTAGTTTAGCTTGGGCTAATGCATATCCAGAGAGATATACTGTACTTGAGGGGGACCCTAAAGTAATTGCACAATATGAGGCAATAGCAAAGCAAAATGCAGCCTATACAGCGCAAATTGATGCGGATGGTGTATTGCGTGATTTAGATACTGGGGAGAAAAAGCGTTTTATATCTCACCCTAATAGCTATAATATTGTAGAGAGTATAGAAGAAGAATCCCTCAATTTGCCAGAACGGACTTTTATTGAGTGGCTACGCTTTGCACCTCGAAAAGAAACAAAAACAGTAGTCAAGGATACATATAATTCTACTCGAAATCATAGATTATATGTGTTTGTAGACGATGGGAATACTAAAAGACCTCATTTTGTGGAACTTTTGATCAGTAATGATGGGACACGAGCTGTGTTTTATCAATCTAAGTAATTTGAGTAGGTATTGTTGTGGAGATCGTAAATGCAACGGTGTTTAATTTACTTAAAGAAATTGTTTTTTTCTAATCCTTATAGAAAGAGTATATGGTTTTTTATAATTCTTTGGGTATTAACATTTTTCTTCTCAGATTATATCTCGTATTCTGGGGTGTACTATCTGATTTTATTAATCGCCACGATTGTATTATTGCTTGAAAATGTAGAGTTATTGATAGTGAGAAAACTGTACGTAAAAGATTTTTATCATATTTTTATGTTATCTTTTTTCTGTGTATGCTTCCTACATTAGCTGTTACTTTAGTATTTTCTGCTGTAGGAATATCCCATTATGATACTCAACGGTGGCACTCTACATGGCCTTCATCTAAGGCGGGGTATATTCCGTCTCCATTACAAGCACCTAAGTTTTTACCTGAGAGTTTGAAAGTGATTTCTTCTGCTGAAGTAATTGGAATGGGAGGGAATCAAAGCTGTTTAGTATTAGATGGTGATAAAGCAACGATTTCAAGGTATGAGGAAACTGTTAAATCTAATGCTTGGTATTCGTTTATAAATGGCAGGGATAAAGATACTACAGTTGAAGTACTTAATTCGTTTACATATCCAAAAGATAAAAATGTATTGGTTAGTGACATAAAGAATTATTATGAGATTATCACTATTCAACGACAAAACTGGAAATTATTTTCCTGGTTAATTGATGGCAGCCAGAGTGTCGGTGATGATCCTAATGAAGATTTTTATTATAGCACTCGAGTATCAGCTGAGAAATATGTAGTATATGTTGTTTACCATAACTTTGATCATGACCAGCCAAGAGTGATTTACTTTATGTTTAATCCGGAACGAACGCGAATGATTACTGTAGATATAGATATGTATCATTAGAGTTGGGCAGAGTTTGTATATAAAATTTGGAACAAAGGGGCTGTTTTGTTACAGCCCCTTTGATGATTCTACAAGTATTAAAAGGTACAATACTAGTAGAGATTGAAGTTGATTGTAGTGGTTGTTATAAAGCTAAGGAGTTGTATTGTGAAAAGAATATATTCATACCTTGCTGCACTGTTAATGATAAGTCTTATGGCTTCACAAGTACATGCAAAAGAGCAGATTACTCAAAGTGATATTTCTGGTAGTGCTAAAGAGAAGTGCGTTAGTAGTGAACAAACTAATGATGAGATTGAAGCTGATTTACAAAGACATTTGGAAAGAATGAAGTCAGAGGACATAGCTAAGGGGTATTTACGTGAAGAAAAAACGTATGCTCAAGAATTAAGTTTAGTTCGGGGCAGATTATATCATTCAACGGATAAGTTGATTCATAATGAGAAAAAGACTACTCTTTTATCGTATCCTGTGGGAAGCAAGGTTCCTTGTAAGAAGAATTTAAATGATATAGATTCATATACAGATACAATTACTCGTAAAGGCATGACATTCCGCATTCCTAAAGGCGCAGAGTTGAAGATGTTCTATATGTTAGATAACAATATTTTTATAGAGTATGAGATAGGAGATATTTGGTATTCTATTCAGATAATTCCTTTAGATGTAGATCATCCTGATAGTACAGATATAGAAAATAAAGTGCTTGTAGATAAAGAGTATAATTTTTATCATTCTTTACAAACATATTGGCGCATTTGGGGACCGTACTATGAACCAAATGATACTACTTATTCAGCGGTATGGAATAATGGCTTACCTGGAATATTAGTAGATTCATACCATCCAGATAAAAAATCTAGGTTACAATTTGTTGCATACGATGGACGTTATGCTGTGTTTAATCAGCTTGAATATAAACCAAGCACTAGTCCTTTTACTCATGAGCAGTTAAGAAATACGATTGAATATTTTGATTCTAATAACAATCCAGAGTTTAGGGCTAAAAAGCATAGATTATTTCCTGATGAGAGGATAATTCGTATATATGAGTACTAGTACAAACCTCACATTACTAATTATATAATTTGTGTTATACTTTTATATAGAAAAATATCGAATTAATAGAAGGCTAGTTGGCATATTCTGTGCAAACTAGAGATTAGAATGAAAGATAAGTCAGTATTACCAATTGAGGAACAATTAAATAGATTTCTTCAACCAAAATGCCTGATCCCTGGTGGTCTAGGCTTGTGGGAGGAGTATTTCCGAAAGATTTGTACAGCTTGGGGCGAGATTAGTGGTGAAATTCGACCTCAGCATATCATATTTTCTGCCGATAATGGTTGTAATATGGAAGGCTATGTAGGTTATAACTATGAGGTAACGCAAAAGCAGTCGCGTAATATGCTCTTGGGTCGTTCGTCGGCTACACAGTTTTGTAACTTTAACAATATTCCTTATGAAGTTGTGGACGTAGGAATTGCCTCAGATGATGGTATCGGAGTGGATCGCAAGGTCGCAAAGGGGACAAAGAATATATTAAATCATCCGGCTATGACTGAGGATGAATTTAATAGTGCCTTTCAAGCTGGCTATGAACGAGTTGAACATTATGTAAAGCAAGGGATAAATCTTTTTTCCTTTGGTGAAATGGGACTTGGTAATACGACGACTTCTGCTTGTGTGTTGTCTGCCTTAACTGGAGCTGATCCCACTGAAACAGTAGGACCCGGTTCTTGGCCGAATAAACCAGATTTGATGAAACGAAAAATTGATTTTGTGCGCGCTGTATTAGATAAGCATAAGACTAGTATCGTTTCTGACAGTGAAGTTGAAAGAGTTCGTAAAATCGTAGCCCATGTAGGGGGCTTTGATATTGCTGCTATTCTTGGAGCTATGCTGGCTTGTGTAGATTTTGAAAAGCCCTTCGTCATTGATGGCTTTATTACAGCTGTATCAGCAGCTTGTGCGGTACATATGAATGATTGTGTTAAGGATTATGCATTGCCATCTCATAACTCTCGAGAAAAAGGCACAGAGCTAGCTTTAGCAGAGGTAGATATTACACAAGACATGGTTCCTCTTCAAGCCCATATGTCGATGGGGGAAGGGACAGGAGCTATCTTAATGGTTCAAATGTTGAAAACGACACAGCATATGTTTGTAAACGTAGGGACCTTTGCAGATTTGATGAAATTATAAGGAGGAAGAATGGAAATAAATAAATACTTTAATATACATTTTGAGCGCGCTGATGATGCAACTATCGCTAAAAGGTTGATAGGTGGTGCTAAGATTAAGGGACCTGCGTTGGTTATCTTGATCCTCTCCATCTTTATCGCCTCTATTGGGTTGAATATGAATAGTACAGCAGTTGTTATTGGTGCTATGCTTATATCGCCGTTGATGGGACCTATTTTAGCAACTGGCTTTGGTTTCGCTACGCTTAATTTTACAGTTGTGAAAAGTGGTATTTTAAGATTGTCCTTACAGATTACGATTGCTGTTTTGGCATCTGCTTTATATTTTTATATTTCCCCAGTTCAGACGGCTACATCTGAACTATTAGCGCGTACAGAACCGAATATTTTTGATGTGTTCATTGCTATATTTGGTGGGTTAGCTGGGATTATTGGGCAAACGCGCAAGACCTTAGATAATGTTATACCAGGTGTTGCGATTGCAACTGCACTTATGCCACCACTATGTACGGCAGGATATGGACTTGCTACTGGGAATTGGCAATATTTCTTTGGGGCTATCTATTTATTCTTTATAAATACATTCTTCATCTTCTTTGCATCTTTTATTGTTTTAAAGGGTGTATATAGTTTGCCATTCCATAAACAAGACAAAGAGCTTATTCGTCGTAATCAGCTAATATTTCTTGTGATTGGTCTTATTATGGCTATACCAAGTATTTATGCAGGCTATGATATGACCATCAAGTATTCTGAGTCAAGTCATATGGAGCAGTTTATTAAGAATGATATTAATCAAGAGGGACGTCGACAAGTGATTGATTATTCATTGGATCAAACGAATAAGCTAGTAAACATAGTAGTTATAGGAGCTCCTGTGACTTCAGAGGAGCGAGCCCAGTTGGATGACAAGTTACAGAAGGATGAATACTTGCAGCCTTATACATTACGTTTTGTTAATAGCGTAGATGAGCAAAAATCTACTATGGATAAGACGAACTTGAATAAATCTTCAGAGAATCTTGGAACATATAAAAACTTGAGTAATCTCTACAAGCCGACTTATCAATTAGTAAGTGAAACTATAAATACTATGAAAACGACAGAAGCTGAAGCAAAGGCGTTATTCCCGTTTGTAAGCAAAGTGGAAGGCATGCCTTTGATAGATAATCTAGAACAGCCTAAAGCGAGTCGATATATGGTGATTATCCATACTACATCCACTATATCTGATGCAGATTTGAAACGAATAAAAGCTTGGTTAGAGGCTAAATTATCAGCACCTGTAACTATTTCTGTGGAGCAAACAACGTCAACTCAATAAGTTGATTTTTTGATTTTGATTAGATTGTTTATTATATAGAGCGATATGTATAACGGTACTAAGTTTGATTGTACTTATTAGGTATATTACCTAGTAGTACGGGGAATCATCTTAGTACCGTTTTTATGTACTTGGCATAGCTAAATGTAATTACTCTTATCTTGCTATAGATTAAAGTTATATTATTACATATATAAAATCTATTATGCGAGTAGGAATTAAATTGCTATACTTACTACATCGAAATTATTAAATAATCAAATGTAGATACAAGATAAGAAAAATAGATTTATTATAATGTCTACGAATGTTGTATACGTATGAGTCCTCGTCCGAGATGTAGGTTTTCATCGTAGATAGGAGGATTACATGAAAAAATGGTTAGCATTAGCAGCGACGGCCGTACTAGGTGCGTCCTTATTGATTAGTGGTTGTGGCTCTTCCACAAATAATGCGAGCTCTAGTGGCTCTAAAGAGGTATTAAAGGTAGCAGCAAATCCTGTACCTCATGCTGAAATTTTAGAACAAGTTAAACCTATTTTGGCTAAGGAAGGTGTAGACTTACAAATCGTTGAATTTACAGACTACATCCAACCAAATATGGCTCTATCTAGCCATGAAGTAGATGCAAACTTCTTTGCAAACGTACCTTACCAAAATAACTACAATAAAGATCATGGTACAAACTTTGTAAGCTTTGCACCAGTTCACATCGAACCATTGGCTATCTACTCTCAAAAAATTAAAGACTTGAAAGACTTGCCAAATGGCGCAAAAGTAGCTATCCCGTCTGACCCAACAAACAGTGCTCGTGCACTTCTCTTGTTGCAAAGTGCTGGTCTAGTAACATTGAAAGATCCAACTGGTTTGACTAATACACCATTCGATGTGACTAGCAATCCTAAAAACATCCAAATTGTTGAGTTAGAAGCAGCTCAAATTCCTCGTTCCATCCAAGACTTAGATGCAGCAGTAATCAATGCTAACTATGCATTGCCTGCAGGTCTTAATCCTACAAAAGATGGCTTATTCGTAGAAAAAGCTGACTCTCCATATGCAAATCTTCTTTCTGTTAACCCTGGTGATGAAAATAAACCAGCTATCCAAAAATTAGCTAAAGCATTACAATCTCCAGAAGTTAAGAAGTTCATCGAAGAACACTACAAAGGGGCTATTATTCCAGCGTTCTAATCGATTGATCGTTAATAACATATGTATCTGAAATACCTTCTCATGACAAACTCTATAGATACGAAAAAGGCGTAATACCATTGGTGTTACGCCTTTTTTATATATGAAGTTAAAATCTAAAGATTCTAACTTGATAAATAATTTACTAATACTCATTATGTAGCAAAAAACACAATATTTTTCATCTTAGAATGATATAATAATTTTTACATCCTATCTCGATGTAGAGGTGTTATTCAAATTTAGTCATATTCCATATAACTCATTGGAATATAGAATAACATAGATTTTATCTACATTTGTTGTATAATATGTATAGGATATTTAAAAAATTAGATATTTTTGTGAAAGTCTATCCTCGTCTAATTTAATTAGATGCTTAGTATATTTTATGTGAGCTTCATAGTAAATGTACTACTTTCACAATATGAGTATGATCTTGTGTGGTCATACGGTTTTTGAAAAGAGAGGTATTTATGCAACACATGCTACGCATGGGTATTGACGTGGGCTCTACAACGGTTAAAGTTGTACTATTAGACGAACACGATAATTATTTGTATAAAAAGTACATACGCCATTATGCGAATATTTTGGATACAGTATATACCTTGCTCCAAGAGGCTCAAGTGGGTCATGAAAATGATCAAGTTCATGTATGTATTACCGGTTCTGGTGGTATGGCGATGGCTGAAAAGGTACGCATTCCATTCGTACAAGAGGTTATTGCTGAAACGCGTGCTGTAAAAGCATTATATCCAGAAACTGATGTTATCATCGAACTTGGTGGTGAAGATGCGAAGGTAACCTATTTAGGTCAAACGGCAGAACACCGTATGAATGGTTCTTGTGCAGGTGGTACAGGTGCTTTCATCGACCAAATGGCGACTTTATTGCAAACTGATGCATCTGGTCTTAACCAATTGGCCATGAATGCTGATACGATTTATCCAATTGCAGCACGCTGTGGCGTATTTGCTAAAACAGACGTACAAGCTTTGTTAAACCAAGGCGCATCTCATGAAAATATTGCAAAATCCGTATTCCAAGCGATTGTAAACCAAACAATTGCGGGCCTTGCATGCGGTCATAAAATTGAAGGTAATGTAGCATTCCTTGGCGGTCCATTGACATTCTTGTCTGAATTGCGCCAATGCTTCTGCGATACCTTAGAACTAGATGAAGCGCATCGCATTATCCCTGAGAATGGTGAATTGTTCATCGCTTTAGGGGCGGCTTTGATGAAAGAAGACTGTCGTGAGATTACAGTTGGCCAATTAACAAAAGAAATTGGTGCCCTCATCGGTATTCCTATGGAGGCTACAGATCGTGTAGAACCTCTATTTAAAAATGAACAAGAATTAGAAGAATTCCGCGCTCGTCATGCTAAGGCAGTAACGCCAAAGGCAAACATTGAAGATGCGCAAGGGCCTTGTTACCTTGGTATTGATGCGGGTTCTACTACACTTAAGGTAGTTCTCATCAATAGTAATAAGGAAATTATCTTCTCTCACTATGGTCCAAACCATGGTAAACCATTAGAAAAATCTCGTGAAATGATCGAGAAAATTTATGAACTGTTACCAAAAGGCGCTTATATTGCGCATTCTGGTGTAACTGGCTACGGCGAAGCGTTCCTTAAACGCGCCCTTGGTATCGATATTGGTGAAGTAGAAACAATGGCTCACTATCGTGCAGCTCGCTACTTCTGCCCTGATGTTTCCTTTATCTTGGACATCGGCGGTCAAGATATGAAATGCTGTAAGGTTCGTGATGGCTATATCGAAGATATCGTATTGAACGAAGCATGTTCCTCTGGTTGTGGTTCCTTCATCGATACATTCGCATCCGGTCTACGCATTCCAATCGACCAATTCGCGAAGGAAGGTTTGTTGGCATCCTTGCCAATCGACTTGGGGTCTCGTTGTACCGTATTTATGAACTCTAAGGTTAAGCAGGCTCAAAAAGAAGGTGCTACGGTACAAGATATCGCAGCAGGCCTTGCTTACTCTGTTATTAAAAATGCCCTTTACAAGGTTCTTAAGGTAAAAGATCCTAAAGAATTGGGCGATCATATCGTTGTACAAGGCGGTACATTCTACAATGAATCCGTATTGCGTGCCTTCGAGAAATTGATGGGCGTAGAAGTAATTCGTCCTGACGTATCTGGCTTGATGGGTGCGTATGGTATGGCCCTTCTTGCAGCTGAAACGGCAGAAGAGTTACAAAAGGAAAAAAGCACTTTGCTCGATAGTGATGGTCTTAACTCCTTACAAGTATCTACGACAATGCGTAATTGCGGACTTTGCTCCAATAACTGTATGCTTACCATCAATGCTTTCTCTGATGGTCGTACTTACGTAACGGGTAACCGTTGTGACCGCGGTGCAGGCGGTATGATTCAAGAGGAACGCAAAGCAGTTCCTAACTTAGTAGATGTTAAATTGCGTCGTTACTTCGACTATTACTTAAAGAAAAATATTCCAGAGTTCGAAGGTAAAATGCGCGTAGGTATTCCTCGTGTCCTCAATATGTATGAGGATTTTCCATTCTGGTTTACATTCTTTAATACACTTGGCTATGAAGTAATCCTTTCCGATTACACAACGAAGGACCAATACAACAAGGCTATCGATACTATCCCATCCGATACAGCTTGCTATCCAGCAAAAGCTGTTCATGGTCATATTCGCGATCTTGCGAATGCACAGGTAGACTTTGTTTGGTATCCTTGTATTCAACATGGCCCTAAGGAATTTAGCCGCGACAATAATTACCATTGTCCAATGGTTATTTCCTATCCAGAACTTATTAAAAACAACATGCAAGACGTGTTAGGGGATACTCCATTCCATGCACCATTCTTGCCATTGGCTGATAAAAAATCTCTTGTTCCTGCCCTTGTGAAAGCATTGGATTTCTTGAACCTCAAGAAGAAAGATATTGCTAATGCTGTAGAAAAAGCTTGGGAAGAACAAGAAAACTGTAAGGCTTCTTACCGTGAAACGACGAAGAAAACTGTATCTCGCCTCGTAGCAGAGCAAATTCCTACCATCGTATTAGCTGGTCGTCCATATCATTTGGACTCTGGTATTAACCACGGTATTCCAGAGCTTATTACATCTCTTGGTATGGCTGTTCTTACAGAAGATGGCGTTGCTCCACTAGGCAATGAAATTAAGCATCTACGTGTTGTAGACCAATGGTCCTACCATAGCCGTTTATATCGCGCTGCTGAATTCGTAAGTAGAACAGAAGGCTTCCAAATCGTTGAACTTAACTCCTTCGGTTGTGGCCTCGACTCTATCGTAGCGGATCAAGTAAAAGATATACTTTCAGCAAATCATAAAATTCATACCTTACTCAAAATTGATGAAGGTACAAACCTTGGTGCTGTAACGATTCGTTTGCGTTCCTTGCAATCTGTAATGGAACGTAGCTTGCGTCGTCATCATAACCCAGAAGCTCCAGAAGTGGTGGAAGAGCAATTACCAACGTACGATTATAATCGCGTTGTGTTTACAGAGGAAATGCGTAAGACTTATAAAATCTTGGTGCCACAAATGTCACCATTGCATTTTAGTCTCTTAGATCCAGTCCTCAAAAATGAAGGCTATGACTTTGAAATGTTGCCAGCTCCAACGCGTGACGATATTGAAGTGGGCTTAAAATACATCAATAATGATGCATGTTACCCAGCGATTATCGTTGTAGGTCAGCTCATGTCTGCTTTACTATCCGGTAAATATGATATCAATAAAACAGCTGTTATCATCTCTCAAACAGGTGGTGGTTGTCGTGCTACAAACTACATCGGTTACTTGCGTAAGGCTTTAATCGATGCTGGTATGAAGCAAGTACCAATCTTATCCCTCAATGCGAGCGATATGGAACGTCAACCAGGCTTCAAATTGACAAAAGGTTTCTTACATCGTATGATCCAAGCCGTTGTTTACGGTGATGCCCTCATGCAATGTGTATTGGCTACACGTCCATACGAAACTAACCCAGGCTCTACGGATGCATTATGTGATTACTGGATTAAAAAATTACAGCAAAACATTACATCTGCAAGCCTTCGTCAATACAATAAGTACATCAAAGAAATCATTCATGACTTTGATAACTTGCCTGTTAATAAAGATGTACAAAAACCTCGCGTTGGTGTCGTAGGGGAAATTTATGTTAAATTCCATCCGAGCGCTAACAACCATATTAATGAACTCATTGAAAAAGAAGGTGGCGAAGTCGTTACATCTGGCTTATTAGACTTCTTCTTGTACTGTGCAATGGATAGCACATACCGTGCTAAACACCTTGATGGTACATGGCTATCTGGCTTCTTTGGTACATTGGCTCGTGAAGCCCTTGAACTTTACCGCTTGCCATACGCTAAAGCCGTAGCGGCGTCCAAACACTTCGATCCTCTACAACGTATGACAGAAGTAGCAAAAGAAGCAGCTCAATTCATCGGACTTGGTAACCAATGTGGTGAAGGCTGGTTCCTCACAGGCGATATGATCGACCTCATCGAAAAAGGGGCAAAACAAATCGTATGCTTGCAACCATTCGGCTGCCTACCAAACCACGTAACAGGTAAAGGCATGGTAAAAACACTATCCGCTGCCTACCCAGACGTGCGCATTGCTGCCATCGACTACGATCCAGGCTCCAGTGCAGTAAACCAAGCAAACCGTTTGAAACTATTACTATCGACCATGTTTGAATAAAGGAGTGCTCCGTTATATTTTCAATGGGGCCATGTTAGATGTATTGCTAATTTTAGCCCCAATAATAGTTGTGTAACTCGATGGAGCTATTGTAAATAAGCGATAAGGTGCTTTCATTTTATAATGGGGCCCGATTACAACTGCATATTATTAGTATAGAAAAAATACAGCCCTCTCTTGGCTCAGTACGTCACTACGTTCCGTAAAATCGCTGCAGAGAGGGCTGTATTCTTTTCTATATACATTCGCTATGAAGATGTCCCATTATAAAATGTAAGTAATCCAATTTATTATATCCCTAATAGCTCCATCGAGTTTTTCACTTCATTATTTACAAAAAATTAGCAATACACCTAACGGAAATGGGTAGGAGATGTGGCTATGGCACATCTCTTTTTCCTACAATCAGTTGGACAGGTGATTTCCTTTATTGTGCCTTATATTTTCAGAAGGGAAATAATAGTGCCAAGTCGATATTTTAATGTGTAATATATATAGTTTATTGCTTTGGTTGATGCTCTTAAGTCGTAATGGGACGCCTTCATAGAAAATGTTAATAAAAATAGCACCACCTTTTTCGCAGCGATTTTACGGAACGTAGTGACGTACTGAGCAAGAAAAAGGTGGTGCTGTTTTTATACTTAAATTTATTCAATTGTAATGGGGCCCCATTACGACTGAGAAATACAAGGGCTATAACATTGTATTAACTACTGCAATACGGCTGGCACTATTCTTTCTCAACTAAACCATATAGGCACAATAAGGAAAGCACTGCACATACTAGCATTGTAATCCCCATGGGTACCCCCGTATGATCTCCACCAATACCAACGAGTGGAGATACGATGCCTGCAGCGAACATGCTTGCAAAGCCGAGTATGGCAGAGGCACTGCCTGCCATTTTCCCGTAGTTGGTCATCGCCATAGAGAATGAGGCGGAGCCGAATAGGGATACGGTACATACGGTAAAGAATAGGATGGTTGTTACAGGGATGAGTGACCATTCGAAAATCATAGCAATTAAGAATAGTAAGGAACCGATTGTAAGTTGCCATAGGCTGAATGTTAGTAATTGTTTAGATGTTATAACATTACTAAGGCGTCCACTGATGGCACTGGCTAAGATAATACCACAGCTGTTAATGCCGAACAGATAGCTAAATTCTTGAGCGGAAAGATTAAAAATATTTTGGTATACAAATGAAGAACCTGATATATATGCAAAAAATCCGCCAAAAGCAAATAATTGGATTAATGTTTGACCTAAGAATGGTTTATCTTTGATGAGGGTAAGATAATTTTTAACTGCTACACCTACGCCACCTGTAACACGTTTTTCTTTTGGTAAGCTTTCACGGAATAGAAGTGAGCCTACTAATAGAATAGCAGAGAATACTGCTAGAATTACAAAGATTACACGCCATGTAGTGAATAAGAGCAATTGGCCACCTATGAGAGGGGCAAGTACTGGAGCTAAGCCGTTAACCATCATAAGTAAGGCGAAGAGTTTCGTCAATTCTTGACCAGAAGCAAAGTCTCGAGCGATAGCCTTGGCAATTACAACACCTACAGATCCAGTTAAACCTTGTAGGAATCTACCTAGTAAAAGTATTTCGATGTTAGGTGCAAAGGCACAAATGATGCTAGAGATGACACATAGTAAATTGCCTACGATGAGTGGTAATTTACGACCCATTGTATCGCTAATAGGGCCACCAAATAATTGGCCTAATGCAACACCAAAGGTCATAACACCAATGGTCATTTGAATATTAGATGCGGTTGTATTTAATTCGCCAGGCATAATCGGCAATGCTGGTAAATAAAGATCTGTTGCGAGCGGTGTTATGGCTGTTAACATGCCAAGGAATACTACCAAGATAAAGGAAACCTTAGCAGAATTTTCTTGATTCATATAATCCTCCTATCTTAAAATGGGAAAAATAAAAGCCTGCGAATCGCACTTCGCAGACTGCATTTAATTTTTTCTATTTGATACGATGTATTGTAACATGATTAGTAGATAATTTCTATAGATTTTTCTTAATAAGAATTATGATTTGCTATCTTTTCTCTCATCGATTACAATAAGTTATATTATTTATATCTAAAAGTATCAATTTGGTTTATGTGTGTAGGAGAGAATTATATGAAAAAAATGGTAAAATCCTTGATTTTGACTGTAGTAGCTGTCCTGAGTACTACGGTAGTGTCCTCAGTGGAAGCTATTAGTTCTGATGAGGCCGTGCAAAGTGCATTGGCACGTGTACCGGGTGCAACGGTTACTAATATAACTGAGTTCAATCGCGATTATGATCATGGTCGTTTAGAGTATGAAGGTGAAATTCATTACAATGGTTATGAATACGACTTTGAAATTGATGCAGATACTGGCACATTTACAAAATGGGAAGTGGAGCAAGAGGTCTACTAATAGACTGAGAGCTTATAATGTGTAACAATGTGGATTAACTCCTTAAGGTTGTACTACTTGGAATATCCTAATATATAACAATAAAAAAGAACAGCTCATTAAGAGCTGTTCTTTTTATGTTACCAAATCTTAGAAGAAGAAGTGGTGAATTTCATGGATGAAATGTTGACCGAAGAAGGAGATACAACCATGCATAATGATGAAGATCAAGAAGTATTTGAACGCGCTGTTCATGATAACGCTTGCTTCGATTTCATGTTCTAAGTTGTGAGCTTCTTCAGAACCAATTTCTTTGTGGTTTTCTAGGTATGCTTTCAAAGCAGGACCTACGGCACCAATAGAAATCGCGATGGATTGTGGGGACAACATTTTGCCGATACCAGCTGCACCGGAGTTAACTGCTGCCAACCAGAAGCCAAGGTCTTCGAAGTTTGTAGGATCTAAACCTTGAGCTGCAGCGATTTGAAGTGGGCCAAACAATACGTTGGAGTTTGTACCGGAACCAGTCAAGAAGGCACCCAACGCACCTACGATAGGAGCGAATAGAGGATACAAGGAACCTGTACCAGCAACCATTGCTTTCGCAATATCTGCAGTCATACCAGAGTAAGTCATCAATTTAGCTGTCATAACAACTGTGATGATTGTAAGGTATGTGAATTTCAAGTTTTTAACTGTGGAACCCAATGTACCGAAGATTTCGCCAGCTTTTGCTTTTTGGATGAAACCACCAACAATACCAGCGATGAAGATCATGATACCAGGAGTTGCAATCCATACGAATGTGTAAGGTTTTGCACCAGGACCTTGGTAAATAGGTACGGATGTTTTAATGGACGCAAGAGGACCATTAATTGCAGGGAACAATTTGGAAGTTAATAACAATAATACGAAGATCAAGATGAATGGCATTGCAGCTACAAGGCCTTCGCCACTGGAAACTTTAGGAACTTCGCCAGTTTGTTTAACTGCGTATTCAGGATCATTAGGAGGCATAATTTTTGCACAGATAATGATAACTGCCATGATAACGATAGATGCAGAGATTACGGATAATTCTGGACCCATTACAGCGTTGATTACAGTTTCAGGAACAGCTAATGCTAAACCGGAAAGTAATGTAACAAGGAATACGCCTTTTAACGCTTTAACACCGCCACCAATAATCATAACAACGAAGAATGGTGCGATAAGGTTAAGTAAGAATAATTGTACGGAAATGAATGTACCTAAATGGCTTGGATCAAGGCTTGTTAAGGATGCCAATGTAGTTGTTGGAATACCGATGGAGCCGAATGTTGTAGGTACGGAGTTAGCAACGAGACATGCGATGATAGATTTTAGTGGATCAAAACCTACTGCAACCATCATAGCAGCTGGAATTGCAACGGCAGTACCAAAGCCAGCCATACCTTCCATGAAGGCACCAAAGCCCCATGCAAGTAACAATGCAAGTACACGAGTATCAGATGTTACAGAAGAAAGCATTGTTTTAATAGTTTCCATTGCTTTCGTATGTACTACCAAGTTATAAACGAAGATAGCAGCTGTAATAACTAATAGGATTGGCCAGATTGCCAAAGCGGCACCTTCAAGGGCACCAGTGACCATAATGAATGGGTCAGATTGGAATGCTGTAATAGCGATGATGAAAGAACCGATTGCAGCAACACTTGTTGCTTGCCATGCAGGTAATTTCAAGATGGATAACGCTACGATCAACCAAATGATTGGAGATAGCGCTAATAGAACGGTGATAGCACTCATTTCTAAAATCATCCTTTCAAGAAAAATAAAAATATATGCTTAACAGGACGATGTAGCTTAATCAATTTAATTGATGAGTAAATCGCTATTGTATTAAGTTGTAAAAGTTCAGTTAAAATAAAAGCTTACAATAAAATAACAGATAAACTTATCATAAAAATTAATATATCTCTTAAAATTTTTTAACCTCATGGTTTTTGAGGTTAATGAGATTAAAAAAATATAAGAGAGGGGACATAAACAGTGTTTATGTCCCCTTCTTTACTGACTACATGTCCACGTTAGGGCCTTTGTAAGGTCTTAGGTATTAGTAGTTACCTTTGAACATTGTAGCAGGAGCTTCTGGTACATAATCGCCGAAGTAGGATTTGAAGTCTAAACCTAATTCATTGCAAAGGTCTTGAACTTCAAGCATTGTACCGTTAAGTACAGGGATGCCTTCAGCTTTAACTTTAGCAACAGATTCATGTTCTTTTTCGCCATGAGTGTAGATACGGTCTTGACCTTGAGCTTTAGGAGCTTCACGTAATTCTTGTAAGAATTGGGAGAAGTGTTTTTTGATTTCAGCTGGGTCACCGAAGAATTCAGGGTTGATAGCCATGAAGCCGTGGCAGATGTTGGATTTACCGCCAACCATACATTTGTTGGAAGTACCGCCTTGAGACAAGATGGAGGAGAATAATTCAGCAATCATGCCGTTACCATAACCTTTGTGGCCGCCAAGAACTTCTGTAGCACCACCTAAAGGAAGGATACCGCCGCCTTCATGACGGGAGATGTTGCCCAATACTTCAGCTGCATCAGTGGAAGGAACGCCGTCTTTGTTAACAGCCCAACCATCTGGAGTAGCTTTGCCCATTTTGTTGTACATTTCAAGTTTACCACGAGTTACTACTGTAGTGGAGCAATCGAAGAAGAAGTCAACAGGATCAGCAGGTACAGTCCAAGCGATAGGGTTGGAACCAAGCATAGCTTTACGAGCATATACAGGAACCATGATTGCTTCGGAGTTTGTACAAGAGAAACCGATTAAGCCTTGGTCGGAAGCCATTTTAGCATAGTAACCAGCGATACCATAGTGGTTGGAGTTACGTACGGATACGATACCAACACCGGATTTTTTAGCTTTTTCGATAGCCATTTCCATAGCTTTGTGGCCCAACAATTGGCCCATGCCGTCATGACCGTCGATAACTGCGGAAATTGGAGTTTCTTTTACGATTTCAGGTTTTGCGTCGATTTTGATCAAGCCATTAGTGATACCTTTGTGGTAACGAACCATACGTTGCATACCATGGCTTTGAATACCGAACAAGTCGGAAGTCAAAAGTACGTCTTGGATGATGTCAGCTTCTTTTTCGGAGAAACCGAATTTTTGGAAAGCGTCCATGCTTAATTTTTTCAATGTTTCATAAGGGAATAACACAGTGTTTTTTGCGTCTGCCATCGTTAAAACCTCTTTTCAGAAAATATGTACCTGATATAGTAACTCCAAATTTAGATATCATGAAATTAAGATGATTTCTTATGAGCTCTATATCCTCTCAAATGACAATGTCAGTATAGCACAGAAAGATGTGAGATTGAATAGTCTTACAGTCTGAAACACATTACTAAATACGCATACGTACCGGTGATGTTTGTCACATATTCCTAGGGCAGTTACTGAAACAACTGATTATACCTAAAACTATATGGTTATGACTTTTAGTTATGATTGCATATTTTTTTTATAGATTTGCAGTATTTTTATAGAGCTTATTAGTATATCTGTTTAGGCTTTGAGTAAGAATGAGAATGGATAAATATCGATAAAACTTGAAATGTTCAGTATTATATATAAAAAATATTGATGAGTATATTAACGTATTGTGATAACTGAATGCATTGTTATGCAATATATGCAGTATTCTTAATCTTTACAAAGTTAGAAAATGTATTAAAGGTTACACTTATACAAAGGATGCTGTAATATAATATAAATATACATCCTATAGTTTATATAATTTATAAGCGAGGTGCTTATTTTGAAAGAATACAAATCAGTATGTCCATATGACTGTCCAGATGCATGTGGGCTCATCGTATCTGTAGAGAACAATAGAGTAGTATCTGTTCGTGGTAACAAAGATCATGCTTTTACCAGAGGCACATTATGCCCTAAGATGGCGCATTATGAACGAGTGGTTCATTCTCCGTTGCGTTTACAGTACCCAATGAAACGAATTGGTAAAAAGGGGGGGGGAGAAGATCAATATGTGCGTATCAGCTGGGATGAAGCATTAGATACTATCGTTAATAATTTTAAAGACACCATTAGTACTTATGGTAGTGAAAGTATCTTACGTTACTCCTATGCAGGCACTATGGGTGTTATTCAAAGTCCAGCAGCAGATTACTTTTTCCGCCGTATTGGGGCGACAGATCAAGACCGTGGTATTTGCTCTCCCGCTAAGCAGGCCGGTTTCCGCGCTGTTTATGGAGATACATTAGCTATTAAACCGCAAGAGGCACAACATAGTGATTTAATTGTTTTGTGGGGCATTAATGCGACTGCTACCGATGTTCATATCTTACATGATGTAAACGTGGCCAAAAAGAATGGTGCTCGTGTTTGGATTATAGATACCCATAAAACCTATACCTTTAATCAAGCTCATGAACATATTTACGTAAAATCTGGCAGTGATGGTGCTTTAGCATTAGGCATGCTTCATATTATCCATCGAGATGGATTAGCAGATATAGATTTTATTAAGAAACATGTTCAAGGTTATGATGAGCTTGTAAATGATGTGTTGCTTGATTTTACACCTGAAAAAGCATCTGAGCTTTGTGGCGTTTCCGTAGAGCGTATGACCGAGTTTGCTCATGCATACGCTAACGCTAAGGCTCCATTTATACGTCTTGGCAGTGGATTGTCACGCTATGGAAATGGTGCCATGAGTTGTCGTGCCATTAATGCATTACCTGCTGTAGTTGGCGCTTGGCAACACCTAGGAGGTGGTTTGCTATCGAGTGCCAGCGGCAGTAAGTTTGTTGGCAAAGAAGTGATGCAGCAGGCTCATGTTGCTGCACCAGCTAAGCGTTTGATGCCTATGATTAAACTTGGTAAAATGCTTACAAATCCATCAGGTACAGCAGTTCATAGCCTTTATGTGTTCTCTAGTAACCCTGCTATAACAGCGCCTGATCAAAATGTAGTACGAAACGGTTTGATGAGAGATGATTTGTTTACAGTTGTTCATGAACGATTCTTTACCGACACATGTAAATATGCGGATATTATTTTACCGGCCACTACATCTGTAGAACATGATGATATATATAACTCTTATGGGCACTATACCATCGGAACTGGCTATAAATTAATCGATCCTGTTGGTGAATCTAGATCCAATTGGCAAGTGATTTCTGAGTTAGCTAAACGAATGGGGCTTCAAGATGAATTCTTTAACCTTAGTGAACGGGAGCTAATAGAACAAATTGTTCGTACATCTAGTCGTATATCTGAGGTCGATCAAGATGTAATCTTACAAGGTGAACCTGTAGAGATGACATTGCCTGAAAATTACAAATTAGATTTTAAAACGCCATCTGGAAAGATTGAATTATATAATCCGCATGATGTGGAACCATTAATTCGTTATTTGCCACCATATGGAGATAATGCACCGTTCTGGCTTGTTATCGGCAATGATATTCGCATTTTAGATTCTAGCTTCTGTGAGTTAGAATTTGATGATCCTGAATTGATGAAACTACGCATAAATCCTAAAGATGCAAAGGTATATAACATTAATGATGGCGACGAAGTGGAAATCTATAATCAACGTGGTAGCGTAAAAATTAGAGCTTACTATGATGAAGAGGTACAACGAGGTACATTAGTAACACTTGGCGTGTGGTGGCAATCACAATCTAGTGATCCTAATGTAGGTATTAATGTACTTACAGCAGATAGACCTACGGATCAAGGTTGGGGTAGCACATTCTATGATGTGCAAGTTCACATTAAAAAGGCGGATGTTTAATTTCCTTTACTTATAGGAATAATATTATGCTGATATATCATAACAAGGATATTTTTATTGCATACATATCCTCATTAGGATTATAATAGTAATATTATTTTTATATATAACCTGAAGGGGGTTACGTTTATGAATGGTAATGATAAATTATCTGCCCGTGCCTATTGGGCTATAGGCATGATGTTATTCGCCCTATTCTTTGGGGCAGGGAACTTGATCTTCCCAGCGGCCTTAGGTCAACATTCTGGTGATAACGTAGGTTGGGCTTTGCTCGGCTTCGTATTAACAGGTGTAGGCCTTCCACTATTAGGTGTTGCAGCGATGGGGTACTCCTCCTGTAAAGATGTTGAAGAACTTGCGAGCCGTGTTCATCCGATTTATGGCTTGTTGTACACAATTTCTCTTTACTTGAGTATCGGTCCAATGTTTGCGACGCCACGTACTGGTACTGTAGCTTATGAAATTGCAATTAAACCTTTCACAGAAGGTTTAAGCATGAATATGGAACCAATTTTCTTGGCATTATTCTTTGGTGTTTCTTTGTGGTTATCCATTAGTCCACAAAAGCTTGTTAATCGTATCGGTAATATTTTGACACCAGCATTACTACTTGTAATTCTGTTGTTAATTATTAAATCCTTTATGACTCCGCTAGGCGGCTATGCAGTGCCACAACCAGCTTATGGTGATGCACCTACAGCTGTGTTGCAAGGTTTCTTGGACGGCTATAATACGATGGATGCGTTGGCTTCCGTAGTATTTGCTATTCTTGTAATCGACTTTGTACGTCTTAGCGGCGCTACATCTCGTGCGGTTATTACAAAAACAGTAATGGAAGTAGGCGCTATTGC
>NZ_CALJSP010000121.1:0-20541 GCF_937975875.1 Veillonella dispar
ATAGTTCCTCCTCTCATTCTCTCCCCCTATTACATTATCTCCCCTTGTATTACTTCATCTCCCCTACTTTTTCTTCTCTTCCCCCCTAACGTTTTATCTTGTTAGGTCTCTCCAGGCGATAAATAGTTCGGCCACGACTTGTGGGTTTTGGCTGAGTTTGATGCGAGCTAGCATTTTGCGCACGTAGTTGCAGTGTTCTAGCATAGCTTCGTTCAGCTTGTGTTTCACGTGGTGTGGGGCTTGGTACACCAAAATAGGTTTAAAGTCGCCCACGTGAATGTAGCTCGTATCTGGATCAGGGCCATCGGTGACAATGTACTGATACGGTATCGCCACATTAAAGAGTCCGTACACCACGTCCTTGCCGATAGGGCGCCGACATTTAATATGTCCAAAGGTCAAATGCGGGCCATAGGTCTTAGGCGCCGTATAGCTGCTGCGCCGACCATCGCTAGTCATGATGTAATTTGGCCTCAACCCTTCTTGTAAGGCCAGTTCTCGCAGGATGGTACGAATTGGCAGATGTACCAATTCTTGACGGCCATCTACGAAATAGCACATCGTACTGTCACCGCCGCCAGGTTCATAGGTAGGAATAAAACAAACAATATGATTCTTCGGATTCGTATAGATCAAATCCAAATTCTCTCCCTTAGATAGCCAAGTGGCCACCGCTACTGGTACTTCATTACATGTCATCATAGGAATTCTCTCCCCTCAACTTAGGAACATTCCTTTCAACAATACAATGAACACGTGTTCTGTGAAAGCAGATTCGCATGCTTTAATCTGCTGTTGGTTTAATTGTATATCACACTGTATAATTTGTAAATATATACACAAAACTATAGAAATTTATGTATAATTAAAGACTTTATGATCTTGTAAAAGTAATATATACCTTTATGTGTCATTATTTTCTCATTTAAATTGAGAATTGCATATTTTATGTATATCTGTTAATCGCGATTAACGTAATTATACAAAAATCAGAATATAAATAAGAAATTAAATTATATTAACACATAGTAACCTAATACGAACTAGACTCTAATAGACTAATACTCATATGGTTACACTCCATATTCTAATCAATTCAGAGTTCTAAGAATCTCATATGTATATAACTCTAATACGTGCACAGCTCTAAAACATATATATCTCTAATGAATGTATAGGCTTATTGCATTCGTATTAGTGTACTCGTAGTTTCTTAAAGTCTGTCGTCAAGTATCTACGCAGCTTCCGCAAGGCTCGTTCATGGCGCCGTTGGATAGCTTGACGGCTACAATTCAGTTCTTCACTGACGGATACGAGGCTTTTACAATCACCGTACACGCGGCGTAATAGATCTTGTTGATCTGGAGATAATCTACCGAGAGCCCATACGAGGCGAGCCCTAAGTCGTTGTTCCTCATCGGCCGTCATGATCATGTCTGCTATATTTTCTCCAGATGAAAAGATATCCATGCCAACAGCTACCTCGCCATCATCGGTGATGCGGTCTGGTATATGAATCTCACGATGATTACGCAACCGCTCCCGCTTCCAATACCGCATGTAACCATACCTAACACCAGCTTTCACAAAGCCAGGAAATGGTACGGAGCCTTTCAAATCAAAGCTATAAATCGATTCCAATAGGATGGCCCACAGATAGCTCTCTAGGTCTTCACGGAACTCGCGGTTCCCCGTCTTATTCGTATAGTGTAAGATGAGCGGTCGATACCTGCGACAGAGCTCGATTTGAGCCGCATCATGGCGCAGCTCATCAGCGGACCACGGCTGGTACCCAACCGTTTGAATCCGCATATTCGGATTTTGACAAATCGACACGAGGCTCTTATCCGATAAGGACGTTAAGACCTGATGACCACAGATGAGAGTCTGTAATTTCAACTCCTCTGGCACCTTGTACTCTGGTTCCTTAGGCGGTATCGTTTCAGATTCTAGTTCCTTAGAAGAAGGTCTCTTAGAAAGTACTTCTTTGGAAGCTGTTCCCTTTGAAGATATTTCTTCAGATTGTAAGCTTGCAGTTTTAATACAGGTTCGTTGTACTAACGGTTCTTCGTTTGTGTATAACATAAATCCCCTTTCCTGCCATGGCATAGCGCTTATCTACACAATAGCGTGGATCGGAGATTTTGACAAATTGGCAATTCTTTTAAATTTCCTCATATTCTGTTACATTCTAACATTAATTTCTATCCATAAAAGGTCATAACTATACATCTAGATAGATAATTGCTGAAAATGAAATATAATCAAAATAATGTGACACATAAATAAAATTCAAAAGCATATGACACATAAATAAGATTCAAAAGAACGCTACGGCAAAATAAATAGACAACACAAAAAGACACCACAGAGGAAGTGTGGTGTCTGATTAAATTGTCTGATTAAATTGCAATACAAGAGGCTTCCACAAAGTCTTTCAGTTGTGGTTTTACGTAGGTTTGATACACGTCTGCACCGTTGCCACGCACGATGTCGCCCCAGTATTTATACACATAGCGGTACCAGAAATGGAACATGCTATTGGTGAAGTGGTAATCAGCGTATTTCGCAGGACCACGGCTATTCGCTTGGATACGACCTACAAGGCCCATCGCCATGAGGTCATTTAAACGAGATGTAAAGGTGCCGCTTTTAATTTGGCTAGCTTGTAAAAGCTCCACGTAGTATGGTCTTTCAAGGGTAGCAAGGCCAGACAGGATAGCGTTAGCACCTGTTATATTTTTCATATCTCTGTGTAAGATATGTTGTGTTTCTTCAAATAGGGCACCCGATACAGAGAAGAACAAATTAATGATATTCGTATCGATGCTTTCACCATTATCAAAGTACTGCACATACGCAGGTAGACCGCCTGTTACGGCGAATACGGTACGCAAGTCATCTTTAGCATAGTGAAGGCCCAAGGATTTCATATCCACCAAGGAGAACGGTTTCACCTCAAAATATTCCGACACATAGGGACCGATTAGACTGCGATCGCCAATGATACGACCATCGAGCTGTTCTAAACCATTAGCCATCAAAATGATGTTCAACTGGCTCGTTTCTTTATAGGCATCTAACAAATCACGCAAATATATGGGAAACTGAGGCACAGCCTCCACCAAGGAAGGGTAATCATCAATCACCACAGTCTGAGGCATTTTCACACTGCTTTCAAATAGACCCTCAAAAGCCTCTTGCAAGCTAGTGATCGGTTCGAATTTGTCCTGCTCATTGGTAGGAACAAAACGTGCCTCAAGAGCTCGATTCATATCGGCTACATGGATTGCTTCATTAGCCATGCGACCTGCCAAGTATAACGCCTTATGACGTCGTACAAGCTGGGAAGCCACATAGGATTTGCCACTGCGATGCGGACCGTAAACAACACACAAACTCATTTGATTCATCGCAATACGGGACTGGATACTCTCAATAATCTCAGCACGTCCCACAAAATTCATATACTCTCACCTCCAACATTCTATGGAGATTATTATATCATAAATTTAAAACAAATTTAAACTTATTTTCATATTATTAACATGACTTTTGATTATGTTAAATTTTTTACGCATAAAATATACTTATTTAATGGTTTACTTTTTACCCATACATTTGTGAAAGTTCCCATATTTACTACATTTTATACAGTTGTAAATTCAATATAACTATACAGAGGAAAGTATAAAAAAAGACGTGCCTATCTAAGATAAGCACGTCATGTTTATATGTATATCTGTATGTATATGTATATGTAATAGTTTTGTTTATGGACGATATTTGCGAGGACGTTCCTAACATTATTGTTGCATTTGCGTTTGCATCTTCATGAGTAGAATATGCTTAACTGCATCATTGAGGCGATCATTGGTAATCGTTCCATTCGCCACGGCTTGGGTTAATGCTCGATGGACTTCATCAATGTGAACTGTGTCCGCATCAAGGAGGACGAGATCACTGCCCGCCACGATGGATTCTACCGCAAAGTCCCCTATTTTTTGGTTTGCTTGCAAGGCGCCTACGTCGACACGGTCTGTCATGACCACTCCATTATAGCCAAGCTCATGCCGTAACCAATCCGTGATAATCGCCTTAGAAGTGCTGGCCAAGTGTGCATTGTCGATAGCCGGAATTTGCACATGACTCATAACGAGCATATACGTATTCGCCGTCGTCTGTGTAATAAGACGCTTGAATACAGCTACATCCGTAGTGTTGAGGTATGCTTTCGCATCATTAGCTGTCTCAAAGGATGCATCGCCGAGGCTCACCGTTGGGAAGTAATTGTAACCAAACCACATTTTGTTGATTTGGTACCGCTCCGCCATGGCAAGGTCCATATGCCCTGCCCAAGTAGGGTCAGATGTATAGGACACATTAGGAATCCCAAGATTCGCATTCGGCCCGATGACAAGGTTGAAGCCCATATCGCGCATCTCAATAGCCGATCTGGTCGCTAAATTGATAATCCGTTCCATCGGTAATTGGCCCCACCGATTTGGCTCTGGCAAACGCAAGAAACTTTCATTAGAACGCAACACCTTATCCCGATTAATCGCTATATATGGCGTAACCATGCTCGCCGTCGTAGCCGTTTGCATGATGTCGTTTGTGAAAGCTTTCACCTGGTTTTTATTATTTAGATTTTCATTGGTTAGCATAACGCCGCTCACACGATATTTCCTGATGACGTCCTTTTGGGACTGTCCTACCGTGCTGCCATGAAGGCTAATCATCATCAGCTGACCTATCTTGTCCTCTTGAGACATAGCCCCGAGCCAGGTATTTACCTTCTCAGGGACAGGCTTATCTGATTGCATGATGGCCCGATACGACACAGTGCGTACCTCTTCCTGCTCTGCCTGACTCTCATGCTGGCATCCCGCAGTACCGATGGCGGCGACAATCAAGGCCATGCCACATAGGGCACGCCGTAAAAACAAGTTCATCTCTCCACAAAACTCCTTGTAATACTCTCTTACATGTTACCTTTCTATATATTATACACTATATAATTCATCTTTTCCTCATGTGAAAGCTAGTTTTCTATATCAATTTATCATAATAAAGTTATAAAGTAGTAGTAACAATTAATATAAAAGGTAATTCATACATATAACATATATAAAACTATAAGAAGGTTATACATAAAAATCCTACGAATCGCATGTAAGGTGACACTCAGTAGTCAATATCTACATAAGTATCAAGTCACTCATGACCCGTAGGATTTATTTCTGTTCAGTTAGTTACTCATATACCAGTCTAGCCACGCTAATGTATCGATGTATTCATCGCCAGAATACATTCGAAACAACTCGTACTGAGTAAATTAGCTAATTTGTAATAGGATTAGCCTTTATATTTAGGGGATGTTGGGCATGTTTCAGGTGTTACGTCTTTGCGATCACCAAGAACCGCGCTGCGGTCTGTGTAGTGTGTATGCAATAATTCGTGCGCCTTGTGGCCCAATGGTTCGCCTAAGAAGTCTTTGTATAACGTTTGGATTTCTTCGTTTTCATAGGAAGCAACCCATTTGTAGTTAGCATCGGCTTCGTAAAGACCACCGATACGAGCTTCCTTAGTTTTCACAGCTTGAGGCAATTTAGTGCGTGGTTGACCGCCGCCACCAATACAACCACCTGGGCACGCCATAACTTCGATGAAGTCATAGTGTTTGTCGCTGTCTTTCAACGCGTTAAGGAAGTCACGTGTATTTTTACCGCCATGTACTACAGCAACGGACAATGTAACGTCATCACCTAATTGAACAGTTGCCTCTTTAACGCCTTCCATACCACGAACGTCTTCGAGGTGTGTCAAAGCATATGGAGGTGGCTCTTTGTCAGTAATGAGCTTATACGCCGTACGCATAGCTGCTTCCATAACACCACCAGTGTTACCGAAGATGATAGATGCACCAGTTTCCATACCGATTAAGTCATCGAATTGGGACTCTTCAATAGCATTGAAGTCGAGGTTTTCCTCTTGGATCCAACGGATGAACTCACGTGTGGTAATAGAAATGTCTGTATCCATGCCAAGGGATTCGTCATTGTGGTAACGAGCCGCTGCATTTTCTTCTTCCCGTTTTGTTTCTGCTTTTTTTGCCGTACAAGGGTTTACAGATACAGATACGATGTTGCTAGGATTAATGCCTTTTTTCTCAGCAAAGTATGTTTTAATCATAGCCGCTTCCATAGCGATACAAGAACGTGTGGAAGACAAGTTAGGAATCAATTCAGGGAAGTAGATTTCCGCAAAGCGTACCCACGCTGGGCAGCAGCTTGTAAACTGAGGAATTTGACCGCCAGTTTTAAGGCGTTCTACAAGCTCAGATGCTTCTTCCATAATCGTTAAGTCTGCACCGAAGTTAGTGTCTACTACATAGTCTGCACCAAGTGCGCGCAAAGCTCCAACCATTTTACCTTCAAGGAATGTACCTGGTTCGTAGCCGAAGCCTTCACCGATAGCTACACGAACAGCTGGAGCTGTTTGAATAACAACGATTTTTTCAGGATCTGCAAGCGCTGCTTTCACCTTTTCAAGCTCGGATTTAGCATGCATGGAGTCGAATGGACATGCAGCCGCACATTGACCACAGTGGATACATACAGGCACGTCACCGTTTGCATCAAGATCATAGTAGTCGAGTACGCTCATTACGTCCGCACAAGCGCGACGGCATAACGTACAGTTTTTACACTTGGAAATGTCGTGATAAATGGATGGATTGTCTAATGCAATCGGCACACGTTTATCGATAAATTCGTATTGAGACATGAGGACCTCCTCTAACAAACTAAAACTATCAAACCTTTTGGGAAACATCGGCCAAACTACAGAGCACTGTGCTCAAGGCGTACTTCCACATCTTACCTTTAGTATACGCTATGGTGAAAGTTTATACTATGTAGAAATGTTACACTTTAGTGCAAAATTATGGTCCATCATCCCTCTCTAGATACCATACTATTGCCCATAACATTGTGAGTGACATTCTACATGATATTGTAGGTGAGTATATTTCAATAAGATTGAAATTACATAAATGCGTAATAATATTCCCATTGTACCACGAACGGGTAAATAGTTCACCAACTTTTAGGGAATTAAAACAAAAGAAAAACGCGCGTCAATTTAAATAAAAAAACGCACGCCCTCTCATGAGAACGTGCGTGTGTGAAGCTTTCACAAAGAATCATAACCCTCTGCGGATCAGATTATTTGTCACCCCAGATAAGTGTGTACACAGCGTATGCAGGAGTGCCTTGTTCAACCTTACGAGTAGATTTGTTAGGTTGTTCTTCTTTCACAACATAACCTTGTGGGTTATAAAGAGTTACCTTAACGTCTTTTACTTCGCGTTTTTTGTGGTTGAACTCTTCAGTTACGATATAGTGGTAACCTTCGTAGTCCATGGCTTTGATGTCCAAAGTAGCTTTTTTGTCATCTTTTTTAACAGAATCGTTGTCGATAGACCAAGTGATACCATTACTATCAGTACCAACAGTATACCAATTTGCCGCATCAACACTACCAATACCACCAATGAATAAAGCGCCTGCTGCCAAAACAGCTGCCAATGTTTTTTTCATATTTTTACCTCTCGAATTAAATACAAGAATATGAAATCTAGTATATTCGATAAAAATAAATATTTTATGAAAGACAAACGTGCTCAATCATTAGGACCTCATAAACTAAATATTCCCTTACCCAAAATACTTATTCCCTTATTTTAGACCATAAAATAAGGGAATAAATAATTTGGATATATTTAATCATACGTACAGAAAGAGTTCTATCTCTTTGAGACCGACTTAGGTAACTACTCCCAAACGCAGTTTTGGAAAGATTTCCTCATTAGGAAATGAGAAAACGGGTGGATATATCTCTAAGGGCGACTTAGGTCACTATGGAGACCGAAGAGATATATCCACCCGTTCATAACCGAAGAGGAAATTTACCAAATCAAGTGATACACGCGATCTAGATTACTTCCTTCTTGTATTTGTACTTTTGTATTTGCCAATGTTTCAGAGCCAATCATATAGCCTTGAGGGTTATATGTAGCAACATCAATGAGCTGTACTGTTTTATCAGCACGGTTGAATGTCATTGTGTAAATAGAGTGATCTCCATTTGGATCTACAATCTTCAAGCGCAATGTAGCACGAGCATCGTTTTTATCAACAGAGTCATTGTCGATATAACCAGTACGACCATATTGATCTGTATCAAGAGCATACCAACTTTCAGCATGAGATACGCCCACACCAGCACTAAACAATAAACCGGCTACCGCTAAACAAGCAAACCATTTTTTCATAACTATTCTCTCCTGACTATAAAATTCAAATAACTATGCAATCTGCATACCATAAATTCCCTACGCCTTCATTATAACACCATAATTGCATATTACTAATAAAAACTCTATAAACTGCATAATTAATATAAATCTATTAAGGACGATGTGCTGAGTCCTTTGGGCTTTGATAATATAACGTATTTGATGACTGATATTCGCGCTGTAAGGTCAACAAAACATAGAAAGCCCCGAACTGTTCTGAAAACGACTTCGGTCACTATGGAGGCTTTCAGGATAGTTCGGGGCTACTTATACGTTCTGAGTATCTAAATAGACAGAGCGAATATCAGCTTCTATTAAATTGTTGGATTATTTACCCCATAGGGCCTTCATAACTTCCGCACCCATGGTATCGTCTTCAATTTTTGTAGGTTTTTGTGCTTCTTTGCTGGACAATAACGCTACGCCTGCAGCGCTGTATACTGTTGTATCAAGTTCTGTCCATGTTTTTTCTTTACGGTCAATGCGTACTGTGTAGATGTATGTGAAACCTTCTACATTGTTAATTTTAACAAGTACTGTAGCCGCATCATCTGTTTTGTATACAGATGCATTATCGATGAACCATGCTGCATCATCTGCGTCAGCATCGATATAGTACCAATCAGCAGCACTAGCTTGACCAAAGCCGCCTAAGAATAAAACCCCTGCTGCAAACATAGCAGCTAACCATTTTTTCATATCTAAACTCCTTAACGCTAGAGACGACCATCTAAGATGGCCGCCCATAGTTTCTTACATATACTATTAATACAAATTATTCTGCTTCTTCGTCTTCGATTTCAGCACCTGGAATAACAGCAATACTAGCTACTTTATCACCTTCGTCGAGATTTTGTGTTTTCACACCAGAAATAGCTTTGCCTTTCTTCACAGCAATATCGTTCATGTTGAAGCGGATGATTTTGCCTTGTTCAGAGATAAGCATAACTTCATCATCGTTATGAACTACCTCTACGGCAACTACGTCACCTGTTTTGTTCGTAATCTTGAAGTTCTTAGAGCCTTTACCACCGCGTTTTTGCAATGTGTAAGCTTCCGCATCATTGCGTTTACCGAAACCTTCTTCGGAGATCGTAAACACTTGCGCTTCGCTTTCATCAGCATTAAGAACACCTGCGCCTACCACTACGTCGCCAGTATTGAGTTTAATACCGCGTACACCGTGAGCCGCACGTTTCATGAGACGTACGTCGCTTTCACTGAAACGAATAGCGATACCCAATTTAGTACCGATCAAGATATCTTGGTTGCCAGTCGTTACGTTGACGGAAATCAAGTGATCCCCTTCGTCGAGGTTGATAGCGTTGAGGCCAGAACGACGAATGTTGCGGTATTCTTCGATAGCTGTACGTTTTACAACACCGAACTCAGTAACCATGAATAAGTTTACATCTTCATGGATACGTTCAAGGTCGATCATAGTTGTAACAGATTCACCTACAGCGAGTGGCAATACGTTAACCATAGCGGTACCGCGAGAGTTACGGGAACCTGCTTCTGGCACTTCGTATGCTTTGAGGCGATATGTACGGCCGGTGGACGTGAAGAACAACAATGTATTATGCGTACGAACATGCATAATTTGCGTTACATAGTCATCTTCCTTCGTCTTCATGCCGATAACGCCAGCGCCACCTTTATGTTGGTTGCGATATACGTTCGCGTTCATCCGTTTGATATAACCTTGTTTAGTCAAGGTAATAACCATCTCTTCGTCAGCGATGAGGTCTTCTACATCAAGGTCGGACGTATCGATTGTGATTTCAGAACGACGAGGATCGCCGTATTTCTTCTTCATATCATCCAGTTCGTCTTTGATGATTTGACGTTGACGCGCTTCGCTAGCCAAGATAGCTTTCAAATCTTCGATCAATGCCAACAATTCCTTGTATTCGTCTTCGATTTTCTCGCGTTCCAAGCCTGTTAAACGGCGTAAACGCATGTCGAGGATGGCTACTGCTTGTTTTTCTGAAAGCCCGAATTTTTGCATCAATGCGTTACGTGCGATTTCGTCAGTTTGGGAACTGCGGATTGTAGCGATAACTTCATCGATGTGGTCGAGAGCAATCAACAAGCCTTCCAAGATGTGAGCACGTGCTTCTGCTTTATTAAGCTCGAATTGAGTACGGCGTACGATTACATCGAGGCGATGATCTAAGTAATAACCCAATACTTCTTTCAAATTCAATACGCGAGGATGACCATCCACGAGGGCTAGCATAATCACGCCGAAAGATTCTTGAAGTTGAGTGTGTTTATATAATTTGTTAAGAACGATATCTGGTTGCACGTCAGCGCGCAATTCGATAACGATACGCATACCTTGACGGTCAGATTCGTCGCGAAGCGCTGTGATACCATCGATTACCTTGTCGCGGCTCAAGTTCGCAATTGTTTCAATAACGCGAGCCTTGTTAACTTGGTATGGAATCTCAGTCACTACGATTTTATGCTTGCCCTTCGCCATTTCTTCAATGGTTGCACGAGCGCGCATTTTTACGCTACCACGACCTGTGGAGTACGCTTTTTTAATGCCTTCCCGGCCCAAAATGAGCGCCCCAGTCGGGAAGTCTGGACCTTTAATTTGCGTCATCAATTCGTCCACAGTTACCTCTGGATTATCGATGAGCATGGTAAGGCCATTACATACCTCATTAAGATTGTGCGGCGGAATATTTGTCGCCATCCCTACGGCGATACCGCTAGAACCATTGATGAGAAGATTTGGGATCTTCGCTGGCAATACTGTTGGTTCTTGCAAGCTTTCATCATAGTTCGGCATGAAATCAACAGTTTCCTTGTCGATATCAGCCAGCATTTCTTGCGTAATTTTTGCCATACGTACTTCGGTATAACGCATCGCAGCGGCACTATCGCCGTCGATGGAACCAAAGTTACCGTGGCCGTCTACCAAGAGGTAGCGCGTATTGAAATCTTGCGCCAAACGTACAGTCGCGTCGTAAACGGAACTATCACCATGTGGATGATACTTACCAAGCACGTCACCGACGATACGAGCGGATTTCTTGTACGGTTTATTTGGCGTCATACCTGTTTCGTGCATCGCGTACAAAATACGACGATGAACTGGTTTCAAGCCATCACGCACATCTGGAAGAGCACGCATTACGATTACGGACATCGCATAATCGATATAAGCGTTCTTCATTTCTTTATCAATCTGAACGGGATGAATATTCCCGTGGGACCATTGTTGGTCTGCCACAATCTCACCTCATTTTACTAACACTGATTATAATACATCATAATATTATAGCATTTTTGAGGGCTAAAGGCTATAAACCCTTTATTATTAACTGTGTTCTTTCACAAATCTATCAAAATCAGAAATTACCTTCTGCTGTGTATTAAATACTT
Organism: Veillonella dispar; assembly: GCF_937975875.1. Lineage (GTDB taxonomy): Bacteria > Bacillota > Negativicutes > Veillonellales > Veillonellaceae > Veillonella > Veillonella dispar_B. The sequence continues at coordinate 11,762 of NZ_CALJSP010000121.1, forward strand.
CATATTCACTAACAGCTTTCTTCTGTGCTTGTGTCATAGAAATAAGTCCTTTATTTCTTAAGATTTGATACTCATTAAAATCTAAAAACTTATCAACACTTTCAATAAAAGCTTTCATAGTAAATGTTTCACGTCGTTCAATAATACGTTCTATATAATCAAAAAATGAGGATATCGTTCGCTCAAGTTGTTCAATTTCTTCAACGGATAAATAATTTTTGGCTACAATTACATCTTTTTTATAAATCCGCCCTTCCGGTCCAGATTCCCACGTAGTCAATCCCATATGATCCTTTGTAGCATCTGCATGACTATGAATGATCTCTGCAGCAGTTTGACCAGTAATAGCATAATGAAACTTATTCTGTATCGTTCCAAAAAATTCTCTAGTAATAGGTGATTGTGCATCATAATCGATTGCACACGCAGCAAATATATCTGTTACTTGTTGATATATGCGTCGTTCACTAGCGCGAATTGAGCGGACTCTTCGTAGCAATTCTTTAAAATAATCGTGTCCAAATGAACGTCCATTCTTTAGCATAACATCATCAAGAGCAAAACCTTTGATAATATATTCCCGTAAAACTCCTGTCGCCCAAATTCGAAATTGAGTTGCCTTTTTGCTATTTACTCGATATCCTACCGCAATGATAGCATCAAGATTATAAAAATTAGTTTGATAAATTTTACCATCTTCAGCAGTTGTTTCCATTTTGGAAATAACTGCTGATATAACTAGTTCTCCACTTTCAAATATATTCTTCAGATGCTTACTAATAGCAGGTATATTAACATCAAATAGTTTTGCCATATCTTTTTGTGTCATCCAAAATGTTTCATCTTTGAATAGTACATTCGTGGAAACAGATTCATTCTCTGCTTGATATACAATAACATTTCCTGTAATCGCATTTTCTAAAGATGTCATATAATTCCCCTCTATATTTATATCTCATTTTATTTCATACTTCTAAGCTATTCCTGCTTCTTATTTAATGAGCTGCATGATATATCATATGGTCCAAGACCTTAACAAAGTCTCGTTCCACACCTGAAGTATCATTACCAGTACTGCCAATTCCGGTTAACATAGTTTCTTTCCAATCATTCCTTGCCATAAATCGAAAACCTATCAAATACTCGGCTTTTGTTTTGTCCGCTTCCTCTTTAGGTAAATAGTAAATACCAACGCTTCTATCAGCACGAGGATGTAACAGTGCTGGATTATCTTGCGGTTTATATTCGCTATATATGGATTTCATAAAGGTTAGAATATCTTCACCCGTTACAGACTTATCTACAAAGATAATTTCATTGGATCTAAATAGAGGTATCTGATTAGTACCTGCTACACGTGTTGCTTCAGATTTCTTTAGCTTTAAAACTTCCTCATATGTCGCCATTCGCAGGCCATGTTGCTTAGCACGTTCCACCAAAGCAGCGTTCAAATGAATTAAATACTCTTGTGAATAGGCAAAATTAGCATTCGTGTATCTTTCACCACCTGGAACCGGTAAGGTTGGGCGTTGCACCACAGAATTCGTAGTGAAAGAAAAACCGTTGCTTTCATCATAAAAGACATACACATTCCGCTGGAACGGTTTTTCCTGTTCCACTACAGAGGACTGGAGAACAAGATTAGGATGAACAACAGCAAACTCCTTTTCCACACTAGCCTTGATATCCTCTGGCGTCGCAGGATCACCATTCTCCGTCGTCCACACAAAAGAACAACCGCTCAATAAAAATGTACAAATACACACAACAACTAATGATATATACCTAATCAACTGCTTCATAGATACACCTCTCCCTGACCTATTTTCCTCGCACAGCCTGTTGTATTTCCCGATCAACAACGGTAATTATGTCTCGTTCAATCTGCTCAGAACTCTTATCTTGATAACCAACACCACTCATTAAGGTATCTCGCCAATCTTCCCGCCCTCTAATTTTAAAACTTATTAGGTACAGAGCCTTGCTCTTGTCTGTTTCACCATTTGGTAAATAGTAAAAGCTAACCTTACGGCCATACACGCTACTTACTAAGGTCTCGTCACCATTAGGTTTATATAGAGAATATATGTCTCGTAACATACCTACGACACCTGCGCCATTCGATGTTTGATTAAGAAATATAAAATCCCCTTCCTCAAACAAAGGCACCGTACTATTATCCTCTTTTCGCATAATCTTAGCATCCATTAGCGCTTTGCGCTCCTCATTATTAGCTACCTGAAATCTATACTTTGCAGCAAGCAGTGCTACCTCAATATTCAAGCGATCTAAATAAGCCTCTGCATACCTATACTCTGCGTTCGTAACCCGTTGACCACCAGGAATAGGCAACTGAGGAACCTCAACAGAAGCACGCGCAGTAAAGACAATGCCATTATTCTCATCAAAAAACGTATATTCATAGTGCTTATAAGGCTTTGTAGTAACAACCTCAGAAGCCTGCAACACTAGACGCGGATGATACGACGCAAAATGCTTCTCAACCATTGCCTTTACATCATCCGGCGTATACGGCTCAGCATCGAGCGTCGTTAACCGCGAAGAAGTACAACCACCCAATACAACACTACAAACACACACAAAAACCAACAACACAAACCTAACAAACACAGGCATACACAACCACACCTCTCTCTTTTCCCCATTTGTATCAAGTATTCATATCAAATATGCAGACACAATCATTGATAACATCAGCTGATTGTTGATACTCTACTTCACACCCTTTCCCCATCAGGGACCTCGCCCCATGCGAAAGGAAAAGTGCTTTTGTTGTTAATAGTTGAAGCAACTAGTTAATAGAAAACATAGGTATGGATGGGACGGACTCACATATAACGTAATAAAAAAGGGCTTCCCTTATTGATGAGCGACTTAGGTCACTATGGAGCGAAGAGATAAGGGAATCCCTTTTTTAACAATCTAGCATATTTGTATTCGGGCCCCATCCATACTATTTTCGGTTATTCGCCATTAACAACAATCACTTAACTAGCGCATCCAATTTATTCATACGATAGTTTTCTATTACATCCATAAATGCTTTGTTATGAATAGGATTTTCCGTCATCCCAAATAGGTGGCTGTTACAGTCACAGTCAGAGCAGCCAAATTTAGGTACGTCCCATTCGGCAACGCCACGTACCGCATCAGCGAGAGCGCATTCCGCATCATCCCAGCTAGTTCGTATTGGCAGGCCTGCGATCATTTCACAGTAACCGCGGAAGTAATCTAGATGCCAGTGCATTTTCTTGCGTTTCCGTTTATGGCGCTCAATGCGTTTCGTTAAGTTCGCCTTTGCAGAGCCTACGTACATATAGTAGCCAGATTTAAAATGCATCATCCCTTTAGAGCCGATTTCAAGGTCAAGATCGTGGTCAAGATGCATGACCATCACGTACACGCCGCTATCGTGAGCCTCTGTGTCGAGGATGCTACTCGGATAGGAACATTCTCGTGTTACAGTGGGCATGGTGAAAGTCTCATCCCAGGTCACAGCAACGGCTTTCCAGTCTAAAGAAGGGGCTACCTCTTTAAAGGTACGAGCAAATTCTAAATCTGTGTGATAATCCGGTAAGAACCACTGCGCTCTATCCCATTGCACGAGGAATAGAACCCCTGTATGGTACCCTTCATTTTGCAATTCTTTTAAATGCAGTAAATGCTTACGACCTCGTTCTGTTATGGCATCAGGAAACATGGCACCCGTTTTAGAGAATAGCGTACAAGACTTGACCTCTAACAAGAACTCGTCGCCCTTATCATTGGTGAGGAGCAAATCAAAGCGTGATGATGTCCCATGTAGTTTAACGGTATACTCTCGTCTTACAACGCGCCATTCCTCCCAACCAGGGATCAGCTTATTTTCAATCAAATGCTGCGCTACATCGTTACTATAGTTCGTGTCGAGCATAATTACGACACCATCGCGCTCAATGCCCACAACGCGGTACTTGGTCTTTGCATCAGGCTTATCGTGAGGCACGATGTACATCGTTACACCGGTGAATAAGAGCTCCCACATTCGACCAGGATTTGGTAAATGTGCGAGTACACTTTCACCATTCAAATCTAAGGTCACCACAAAACGGTTCGGGCGACCAGTATATGTTGCTTTCAAAATTGTATCGTAAAGAACCTTCATTGTATCTCCTATATCAGTAATATTCTATATGTCTATTATACGCTATTTTGTTACAGGATAAGAATCCTCGTACTATGAAAGTCCTTACGTTAATGGGAACCTCTAACAAGTGCTATAAGCCCTTACAAACTTACAAAAAAGAGGTGTTTAAAAACTTACCAAAATATGGCTCAATAATTCACCACAGTTACAGGATCATTGTTACGGTATTTGCGATTACTACGTTGATAATCTCGTTCTACCAAGTTATGTAGGGCTTCTCCTAATAACTTCCAAAAACCATCAGTATCTTCCGTTGGTATACCAAGAACAATAGAGTTTCCTTTGGAATACGTAATACATGTGGAGGTTATATTATCAAGAATTGGCAAATATACGATAATGACACCACATGCTCCTAGCATATCCTTAAGAGGCTCTTTCACACTAGCTAATGGTTCGCTCTTAAGGTCCTCAATTTTAGGTATAAATTTTCTTAGTAACTCCGCATCATAAGGATTGACCTCCACAAAACGCGCCTGTCCTTTCGTGATTTGTACTAATGTATAAATCGCACTCTTTTTAACTGGCTCCATATCCTTAATATTTTCATACACTAAGGGCATAACCATTTCATTATCTACATTTTTTAAAGAAGCTACCTCAAAAAACTTCTGTAAATTATTGACCTGCTCAGATGCCTTTTTGGTTTCTGGCACGATACCTAAACGTGCTAATTTAACATAACCAAATGGCTTAGCAAAATTGATTTCTTCATCAATGGAGTTTTCATACTCTACTTTTAATATCTTCTCTCTGTAATTGGCTTCTAATCCATTCCAAAAACTTGCGTCTACACCAAACACCCGTTCAAGACGCATTGCCACATCCTGTGTTAGTGGGACTTCACCATTAATGAGCTTACTGATGTGCTTCTCACTCATATCCATTCGTGTAGCTAATTCTTTTTGCGTCATATGCCTATCTTCTAAAACCTCTTTTATTGTCATTCCAGGCGGTATAGCAATAAAAGTTTTACTCTCATATATCTTCATAGGTATATCTCCTATTCTAATGATAATCTACAATTTCTTGAATCTCTACTACATGAAACGTTCCATCAATATGTCACCGACTCTCTCAAATCATAGTGAATGGTTGATACAATATAAATGGCCATTTATAATAATTTACCTAGCAGGTTAATTCTATTATACTCTCTCAAATACAAATGTAAATATACAATTTACCAATTAGGTAAATTATTTTATAATATCTAGTATTATAAATCATATATGCTATTAATAATTAATATTGAAATTTTTCATTTTTGTAGCTTAGGTTACATTATTACATGTTAAAATAGTTTATACTAGGAACATCAGGTCAGTATTTAATACCCGTACTGATCGTTACGCCGGGTTTTGGTGAGGCATCGCCTAGTTGATCTCATCACGCTGTACGTATACGTGCGAAGCTTTCACAAAACCCAACGGCGTATATAGATTACATATAAAGAATTACATAGATTAACTAAGTAGTTTAGGCCACTATTCTCCGCAGAGAGGGCTCGAGAAAGGATTAACAATGGCACAAATCGCAGCAAATTTACAACGCATTAAAAACGGCCAACGCCGTTATGCAATTACACCTCGCGTTCCAGCAGGTTTCATTCAACCAGAACAATTACAAAAATATATCGACGTAGCGAATGAGTTCGGCGCGGTTCTTAAATTGACTGGCAGCCAACGCATTATGATTACGAATTTGAAAGCAGAAGACGTAGATAAAGCTTGGGAAATGCTCGGCATGGAACCAGCGTACACTGTTTCTAACCGCGTGCGCAGCGTAAAAATCTGCCCAGGTACTACATTCTGTAAACGTGCTAAACAAGATAGCGTACATCTTGGCATGCAAATTGAACGCAAATATTTGTCTCAAGAAATGCCAAGCAAAATGAAAATCGGCGTGTCCGGTTGTTTAAATTCTTGTACTGAAAGCCGCATGAAAGATGTTGGTATTATCGGTACTGTAGAGGGTTGGAACGTATACGCTGGTGGTAGCGGCGGTGCACATCCACGCATCGGCGACCTCATCGCAGAGGTAACAACTGAAAAAGAAGCTCTTGCATTAGTAGATCGTATCATTGCATACTATAAAGAAAACGCACAAATTGAACGTATGGGCGAATTCATTGACCGCATTGGTTTAGAGGCTTTCAAAGCGGCTGTATTGGGCGACCTTGAAGGTGCTCCAGCTGAAAGCAAATCTGACGAACCAGCTGTGTTCTTGCCTGGTCATGGTAACGATCCTGAACCAGAAGCACCACGCCTTGAAGCAGGTGCTCCTATCACACCAGACACTATCATTCGCGACATCGTGGATACATATCCAAACGTTGTGCCTGTATTACAAAGCATCGGCATGGGTTGCCTTGGTTGCCCATCTTCTACAGCTGAACCATTGTGGCAAGCTGCAGAAATTCACGGTGTTAATGTATACGATTTAGTTCAAAAATTAGAAACTGCACGAAAAGGAGCTTAATATGTCCGCATTCTTAGGTCACATCCATTACTGGTTATATCGTAAAATTCAATTGCTCGTTGAGCGTGAAAACTTGATTTTAGAAAAAACAACTAAGGTTGTTGATGATTTGGCAGAGGAATTACATTCCATTTCCGTAGATACATACGGCGAGCCAATCAACCCTAGCATTCCACTAGAAAACATCATCGACCATGGCAATATCCATGGCTGGTTGTCCAACCAAATCAACATCGCTTCCGTTCGTGAAGCAGCTTTCATCAAAGATTTGCTCGATACTAACTCCGGCGATGAAGCCGTACATGTAGTAACAGCTATTCTTGATGCATTTGCAGTACAAGGTCAAGCATGTGGTGTTGTGGCGCAAGACAATCTTGAGGAACACACTGCACCTGCTATTTACAATGCATTGCAAAACTTCTACGTAAACGGCATGCCTTGTGACGGTGGTGACCAAGTTGTTTCTGAAAGCCCTGATGAATTCACATGGGTTGGGGATCACAGATTACAAGCAGGCTACTGGCGTACAGCGGGCGTTGACCCTAAGTTCATGGCCTTGGCGTACCAAACATGGTTCGAAGCCTTTGTAAAAGCGGTAGATCCAAACTTTGAACTTGTAACGACTGAAGAAAACGGCACACGTTTATATACAATCAAGAAAAAATAAATAATAAATATAGAGTATTTCCTCTGCTTAGGAAATATAAACGAACGAAAACGAACAAAAAGCGAACGTAAAAATTTACGTTCGCTTTTTTCTTATTATTTATATTCTACAATTACTTGATAATATATGTAGTACCACGTCCTGAACCTTGTTTTCTTAAAAAACCCGATTTCACTAATTTATTAACAATCTGTAATACCTTTGTTTTTCCAAATCCAGTATACTCTACTATTTTTCCAGAAGACAAAGCCTTAAATTGTAGAACATCATATATTTTCTTTTCATCAGCTGTTAATTTATCCAAATTTTCTTCAATGACAGGTAAAATGATTTTTATAGAGTTTTCAGAAATATCAAATTGTGGTTTTATAACACTATTTCTATAAGCTTCTTGAATACGTTGTATACCAGTACCATAACGCTCAATAATGTCTAATCGAAAAAATACATTCCCAATAATAGGATTTCTAAGGATAGAAATTTGACCTTCTAAATATTGAGATTTTCCTAATCCTTTTGGTAACCCTCCAGGCGATACAATTTCAATATAATCATCAAACATAGAAATTTTAGTATGAGCTGGTATATCCCAAGCACGATGAACCAATGCATTAGCAATAGCCTCTCTAAATGCCGTCTCAGGTATACGTTCATATTGATTTCTAGATGATCCTTTTATTTCACTATATTGATAGTAACGTCGATACATGATTAATGCTTCATTATAATAATTTAATAATGATGTGTGTTCAATCGTATTTCTTTCCAAGAAAACACTTATAGATTCACCAAAACGAGCCATATCTATACCAGGAAATGAATTTTTATCTGCTAGTAGCTCACCAGCAATAGTATATCCTTCATTCATCCGATATAATTCTAAGGTAATTAGTAAATCTCGAGTTAATGCAGATATCCCCATAATAGATTTACAAGCATCTTCTAATACAGTAAATTGTAAATCTTGACGTTTAGAAACTAAACTATCAAATGAAAGATTCTCTCCCTCCATAACTAATCGCTTCAATTCAATTGTATCTACTGGTATTGAAGCACTATCACCACGTCTATATGATTTTCCATTATAAAAGTAAGGTGTATCCTTACCTTTCTCTACTGTCAAAGTTATAACATTAGTAGTTTCATCAATATCCAAATTAAATTTTGGAATCGGTGTAATACTATCATTAATTTTATTTTCAATAGATAAACATGCTTCTTTAGGATTATCTATCCCAACAACTTCCCCATTATCTTTTATTCCAAACTGGATTATTCCTGTTCCATAATTTGCATAAGCACTTACAGTTTTTAAAAATGTATTAGTAACCGATTCTTTAAATTCTAAGGATTTAGTTTCACGCATATTATCACCCACCTTCTTATATACTATATCATAAAACGGGCGCAAAAACGAACGTAAAC
>NZ_CALJSP010000122.1:0-35674 GCF_937975875.1 Veillonella dispar
GACGACCAGTACGGGCAATATAAAATGCTTCTTTCAAAATACGCCCTAGCTCTTTACGATCACGAACGGTAACAGCATATTTACAGATATTGCGCACAATACCAACCGTATCCACCTCTTGGAATGCGTCATTACCCATGAGGCCCAAGTCTACTTGACCTGTAATACAAACAAGGGGAACACTATCAGCGTATGCTGTAGCAATACCTGTCACAAGGTTTGTAGCACCTGGTCCAGAGGTTACCATGCACACCCCAACTTTACCTGTACTGCGAGCATAACCATCTGCTGCATGAGCCAATGCTTGCTCATGACGTGGCAAAATTACTTTTACCTTATCTTGTTTATATAATTCATCCATGATATCGATGGTTGCTGCCCCAGGATAGTTGAATAGTATATCTACCTGCTCCTCTTGAAGGGCCTTCACCACATATGCTGCGCCTGAAATCATAGGTGCCTCCTTAACTATGTAAAAAATGCATATCGCATTCTCAATATTCTCATTCGATATATCTAAAAAATTGAATATCTTATATAGATGTGTTATACTCAGTAGTGTACCACATGTTGTGGTACATGAGTATGTAATAAATCTCAAATTATAGAAATATATATTAATTTTGTCTGGAAAGGACTGTAAAACCATGAAAGAAATCTTAGGTTTCCACTTAAACGGTTGCCCTTATTGTGCAAATGCATTCCGTGCTATCGATGAACTTGTTGCAGAAAACCCTGCATATGCAGACATTCATATCAACTGGGTTGAAGATCAAGACGCTCATGAGCTCTTCAAAACTCACCCTTATGAGTACTATCCAAACTTATGGTTCGACCTCGACAAACAATATGAGGCTCAACCTGGTGAAAGCTATGACCAAACAAAAGCATTAATCAAAGCTGTATTGGACAAAGCAATCGCATAAGATTATTACATGAAAACGTGATAAATCCATTAAGAAAGAGGCTAGCAAATGCTAGCCTCTTTTTTTGTCTTTCCATTCAAGATACATATGTCTAATAACTTGGATTGGCGATACCAGTAACATCCTTGGTCCACCATAACGCATAATTTCACGGATTTTTTCACGATAATTAGGTGCATAGCAATGGGTTTTACATACACTACAGAATGTTTTACTTTCCATATGCGGACATGCATCAATGCGATGCTCCGCATATTCCCAAACCTTTTCGCAATCCTCACATAACTGCCCCTTAGGAGTATGGTGTTTATTATGACAATAGATGCCAATGATTTGGTACATAGTTTTTAGTTCTAACTTACGTTTTTCATCAACTGTCATACTACCCTCCTATTTCACAGACCATGATACCCAAGCCACTTTATCAACCGTTTTATTATGAATTTCTCCATTAATGGCTAATGGTTCAATGAGATTTCTAATTTCTACTTTCATATCTTCTATATCGCCCCATGTATTATTATGAAGTCGCATAGCAAAGTAATTAAACGCTTTATCAAGGCTCATAACCTCTGTTTCAGGCACTGTTTTATAGGTTACTTTTACATTATGCCCTATTTCATGGATAACATCTAAACATGCTTTCATCTTACCATCCCAAGGGAATGAATCGCGACCAAAGAAATGTTCAGATAACATATCTACCGTTTCATCACTGCGTTCACTAAAAGCGATCCACAAGCATTTGTCCTTACTTGATTTATGCATGGCGCGAATGTTTTCTACATCAAACATGATAGGGCAAAAAATACTATATGTTAAATCAAAGGTTTTATCCCATTTTAGTTCACGGCGAGTTTCATCAGACCACGGTGCAATATACAAGCTAAGATCTAAACCTTCTGCCTCTGCTAATTGTTTAGCACCACGAATCATACCATCAGATAAATCTATACCTGTTGCCTTATGGCCTTCACGAGCCAATCCTAATGCATAGTCACATACACCACAGCCAATATCAAGGGTACAACCGCCTTTAGGGGGCAAAAGATTTTCATCCTTCAAGAAGGATAAAAACTCTGAAACCTGCGCCTTACGATCGTCCCGATTGTGCATTTCTACAAAGTAATTAGATCGATTATTCCACGCATCTTGCTCATTACGCCAAGTTTCGTCGACGGTGAGTTCTTGTATTCTATTTGTCATTCTATCTCCTCTATATCACTACATCAAAACTATGCAATGATACAATTTAGTACTTTATTAATCTTAATTAGATAATCTATATATTATTCATCATGTCCTATATGCCTAGTGTTCCCGCTAGGATGTTCAGATTTTTACAAGGACAATCTTATTGTACATCATTCTCAAAATAAAATGTGTTACTCAAATCACATTTACATGTTATTTCAATACTATCAAATACAAAATCCTATGTGGAGCTTTTAGCTGTACCACATCCCCTATGTATCACCATATAAAACACCTCCACTCATTGGCGTGGAGGTTTTCTAAATCATTTATATCAACAATATGCTCATTACTTCGTAGCTGTTCAGATCCAGTAATGAAAGCTTCACGTAGAGCCTAATTTCTTCTCTAATAATTTTCTTGTTTCCCTCTTGAGTAAAGGCTTTTTAATAATGAAAAATACGGCAATGGTGGGAATCGACATAACAGCCAAAAGAGGTAGAATAATTTGTGCATGTATTTCCATTCGTTTCTCTCCTATTACTAGAGTTAATATAGCTGTTTCATATATTATTTATTATAATAAAGAAAAGGAGGCTTTGAAAGTATGGGAAAATATATGATAATCCTTATGTTTCTATTGATCGCTATTGCTGTAGTCTTTGCTACTTATAACTTATCTATAATTAGATCTATGCCTCCTGAAGAGCGTTATAAACTTCTTTACTTTAAGGATGATCAAGTCTCTATAGGCATTGGCTTAGTAAGAAGAACATTTAAATTAAGCGATATTCGTGAGGTACGTTTTTCTAAAGGAAAACAATTCCGCAGTATGGGCAGCTGGGCCGGCAGAATGCAAATTTGCAAACTAAATGGTAAAACAAGCCGTTGGATAGAATTTGATGGTACTGTCTATTACAAAAAGATGGTATATATAACTAATGAAGAAATCATTGATAAATCAATAGACTTACTGATGAATGAATTTCAAGCACGAGGAATTCGTTGTACTAAATATAGATGCTAACATATAATTTTCTGAACTATACATCAACCTAAAAAATAAAGGCACATAAAAAGGCTTCTCGAAATTTCGAGAAGCCTTTTATTTGGTGCGCCTAGCAGGATTCGAACCTGCGCACCCGGTTCCGGAGACCGGCGCTCTATCCCCTGAGCTATAGGCGCATGAATACCTAAAAATTATACCATATTACGTTATGGTTCGATAGTATAAAGTATATACAAGCACTAGGTGCGTCTAGAGTAATCAAACATTTGTGACAAATACTTATGCCTTTTGATTCATAAAGTACTCTGTTATAACTTGGTTTGGTGATTTAAAGTTTAAGACTTTTTGTGCAATGTTATTATATCTATTAGCATATCGACTATGTGCTTTTAGAAAACTCTCCATACTATTAAACTTACGAGAATAAAATCTCTCACTATCAATTCGATGACTGCGCTCTACCTTTCCATTCTGCCACGGAGAAAATGGTCTTGTCGTTTTATGCTCTATTTCTAATCTTTTTAATACAATATCAAATAAACACTCTCGATCTTTTACTCCATAGTTTGTAAATTCACGACCATTATCTGTTTGTATTGTATGAATAGGAAATCCCATTTTGGCTTCTAAATTTAATAAGAACCGACTTGTATTAGTAACACTTTTTTCATCTATAATTTTTAGAATTCTCTTTCTAGAAAACTCATCAATAGCTGTAAGTTGATAGTAAGATTTTCCTTGTGTTGAAAAGGCTAAACTCTCGCGAGGTACGTATTTTATATCAATCTGAACCTTTTCTCCTGGATATGTTACTAGATCTGGTTTCCACTTGCTTTTTGGAACAGATTTAACAACCTTTTTCTCTTTAATGTGACACCTTATTTGTCGGCACATAGAGCCATATGAGCGTTTATAACCACGCTTTTTTGCCTCAACATATACTTGAGACAGCCCTTCATGTTTAAACTTAGAATGCATACGCTTGATAAGTGCTAGTTCTTCCTCAGTGTGTTGATTAGGATGAGAATGTGGTTTACGACTATACAATCGAAGTGAATCGATAGTCCCGTCGAAACGCTTCACCCAACGTTGTACTTGTTGTCTACTAGTATGATAACGGCGTGCAGCTTCAGCATTATTTCCATACTTTATAGCATATTCACATACTCGTTTACGAAATCTTAATTCTTCAGTTATAATAGAATGCATGAGAAGGAACTCCTTTTGTTGTAATGTTTGGATTAAGCAACTTCATTATAACAGAGTTCCTTCTCATTTTTTATTCACTTGTCACAAATGTATTATACTCTTACAAAAGTATATACAAGCACTAGGTGCGTATCGAAAAGCCCCTAATATTAAGTTGTCCGTCAACTAATATTAGGGGTTACGTTTATTACATATTAGCTTTAATTAGTTCTAGTAAAGCATCACAGCTACGACTGACATCATCATAGGTTTCGTCAAAGTTTCCCGTATACCAAGGATCCTTTACATCACGGCTGTGACCAACAAAGGACATGGCCTTGTACACCTTGGAGTCTACATCATCGCCAATAATACGTTTTAAATTACGTGCGTTATTTTCATCCATGATAATAAGGTAATCAAAATTATGATAGTCATCAACGGTCACTTGACGAGCCTTGCGACGAGTGTAAGGAATACCCATTTCATCTAGCTTTTGCTTAGTCCCATAATGAGTATCGTTGCCTATCTCCTCACGAGATATGGCGGCAGATTCAACATAAATAGAATCGCTAAGTCCAGCTTTCGCAACGATATGCTTCATATAAAATTCTGCCATCGTTGAACGACAAATATTACCATGACAAATGAATAAAATTTTAACCATCATAACTCCTATAGTACCTCACCAAGGGCTAAGGTATTAACGTACAAAGTTCGTAGATACTTTTTTCTCTTTATCTGTATCTGGATATGGCACACCTTGCTCCTTAGCTACAGCAAAGCTACGCATCATCCAAACCATATTTCTCGCCAAGTTGCGCATGGTTTGCATACCTTCTTCATCTTGCTTAGCATCGTCGGATACTAGACCATGGCTAATATTCCAATATGTAGAGCCTGCAATTGGCATTTGAGAAATACCAAAGTATTTATTGAGTACATCAAAGGATGCAGTTGTACCGCCGCGACGAGCTACGGCAATAGATGCACCGGGTTTAAAGGCAAATGGATTTGGCTTTACGCTTTCTGCACTATAGAATACGCGATCTAAGAAGGATAAAATACGTCCACTCGGATGTGCGTAGTATACAGGTGTTGCAAAGATAAAACCATCTGCATCTTTCGCTTTTTCTATGAAGGCATTTACATCATCATCCTTGAATACACATTCACCATGTTCAGAACAATAGCCGCATTGAATACAATCACGGATAGGTTTATTGCCTAGCTGAATGACCTCTGTATCTACATTGGCTTCACTAAATACCTTTTGCACCTCTTGTATAGCTTGCATTGTTGTGCCATTTACATGGCTACTACCATTTACGATTAGAACTTTCATATTATATCCTCCTAACTCTTACTTAAGAAGTTACATATTAACTAGCCTTTATATACTATCACAGAAATACAAAATTGTTAAAGTCTGTCCATCACAGCAAGCCAGTTAATATTTGCCTATTTGCCGATAAAGAATAATTCACATAGACACTTTTATATAAAAAACTCTGTAGCACCTTACCCACAAGCAACTACAGAGTTTTTATCTATTTAATTAAAAGTTATGTCTAACGCCTGCATCGATACGCCATGTATTATCTATGGTAGCACCAAAGTTTTTAGTGAATGTACCATATAGATATGTGCTAGGACGAACACTCCAAGAACCGCCGATTTCCGCATCAAACCAAGTATCCTTCAAATCCACAGTTGTTTGTACTGTTGGATTCCCAGGTGCAGAGTATGTAGTATTCAATTTACCAGAGAATTCATGAGCTAGTGCTAGTTTTGCAAAGATATTAGATTTTTCTGTTTCTTTACCAATACCAATGCCAAGTCTACCTACGGCAGAGTTGACCGCATCAGATTTAACATGCATGGATCCACTGCCTGCAATAGCCGCATCATAGGATACACCATTTAAATGACCTAGAATAAATTCTACACTAGGGTCGATATAGAAACCATTTTGTTTTTTAATGCGTTTGCCATATTCAGCACTCAAGGATGTACCAAATATATGGTAGTTACCATTCAAACGTTGACCACTAATTGAGTTAAGGCTATAGTCGTTGGATAATCTATTACCACGAGCGATGATATCTATATACCGACCATCATCATGTTGCTTTGTACCATATAAGGCTATACCGCCAAGCTTACCGTCGCCACTGCCGTTGGCATAAGAGTTACTAGATGTACTGTAATCTAGGGCACCGCCGAAAATCCAGCCATTGGAGGCTTTATGATCATATCCAATTTGTACGCCATTGTACGTCATATGTGCATCAGCACCATCTGTAATCTTAGATTTACCACCTATATATTTAGCCCATACTCCTTTATCTGTATTAGCTAGACGAAGATCACCTAAACGACGTTGTAAATCATTAGTATTATTTTTCCACGCCATAACTGTTGAAGTAAGGGCAGATTTTGTGCCACCTACGAGCGACGATTCACTAGCACGAACAACTTTTGTTGTATCATCTACAACGAGATGACCTTGAGAATCAAAATGATCTGCCCCTAGGTCTGCAACAGCACCAGGTGTAGTAACGCCTTCATTAATTTGAACTGTTGTGCTAAGTTTCTTATCATTGCCTGTGTATTGTAATTTCTTAGCTAATGCTTGAATATCCTTTTTGTAGCTTGCATCGTCGATGGTATTACCGGAATGGTCGCCTAACATTGTAATATGGCTATTATCCGCCGCATGTTCAACGATGATTTGCCCTTTTCCTGTATCACTAGCCGGCATACCAGATTTATAAATAGCATTCACATAACCGCTATAGTTCTGAATTGTTATAGGCCGCGCATCGATAGGATGAATGTTACCTGCTGCAGTTGGGTTAACACCACCTACAAGATTGCGAACCTTACTGCCCTTGTATAGGTACGCTGCATTATCCCCTGATGGACGTTCTTTTTTAGGTGTAGGGCGCTCTATACCAATCCACTCATTATTCCAAGTAGCACCATTTTGTAGATAAATATCTGCACCAGAATTATGAGGGTTTTTATTGCTTTCAGCATATTCATTCAAAACAGCACCGGTAAGGCTAGAGTTAGGTGTTGTGAAAGCTAGTGCTATATTAGTTGGTTCTACATTGTGATTTGGATCTCGGCCATAATCCTTGTTGATAAGGCCCACATTACCAACAGCAACTAAGTCATGAGTGCCTGGATGTTTGCCATCAGCGCCTGCATTAACATATACATCCCCTTCTTCTGCTACTACAGAATAGGTATCAGATGTTTCTACAGGATGAGTGATAATCTTACCGCCTCCATCAACAAGGATATGGCCTCGTTGATTGACTTGTAAACCAGAGCCGATAGCATCGATATCCACATTACCTTTTACATGAATATTAGTATCACCATAGTCTCGATCAGGGTTATCTTTACTTAGACGTGGCACCTTCCCACCGTAACCAGCATAAACAGCACTCATATAATAATGACCTAATTCTCGCTTCGATGCTGGTGCATCATTCTTTAATCGTACAATAAGGTCTTTATCTACCGTTAGTTGTGAACCAAATCCATTATAAATACCTGTAACATTCTTACTTTTACCAGCCTCTGTTAAACTTTTACCATGTACATTAACTGTTAATGTATCCTCTATATGTTTAACCTCAGGTTGCGTTTGTACTGGTGAGCCCATTGTTAAACCGAGCAGCTCCTCTGCTTTATCGCTAGAAGCATTAATTTCTGTGGCCATTGCAGAATAAGATATACCTGTTAATACTAGTGCAGTCATCACGGCTGATACATGACGTCTAATCTTCATAATTCTCTCCTTCTTATATCATGCTTATAATACTCTCACTAAATCACATAAAATTTATAACACCTAAAAAGCACAAAAAGACCCCCTTAGTCCAACTAAGGAGGTCTTCTATTAACTCACACACTCGGTAAGTACTAAAATTACTAATTATTATTCTTCAGGAGAAATAAGGAAGGACAATGCACTAAAGTATTTATTTTGTTCCCCTTTATTTTGTGTAGGGAATGCAACTTCAACACCTACTACATTTAAGCCATCTGCTGTAACAGCTACAGTAGCTTTACCATTTTCATCTGCTTTAGCTTCACCAGTTAAATCATTTACTAAATCTTTGATAAGAGGTGCATTCGCATATGGTTTACCATCTTTAAACACTTGGATTTCATATGTATCACCTTTTCTTAATGTCAATGGATTAACAGAAGGTACAATTTGAATAAATGCATTCTTATCTACAAATGGTTTTGCTTGTGCATTCCAGTAATGAACATCATATTTGATAGCATGTGTACTCTTAACCGCACCAGGAACTTCGGTGATTGGTTTATGAATTGTTTTACCATCTTTAGTCTTAGTCCAGTAGCCATAATCAAAATTAGTTACAGTTACACCAAGGTCTGCTGGTGGAATAATAGCTACATTTTTTTCATGCTTCACAACTTGTACAGGAATTTGTTTGCCTTGTACATCATATCCAGTAATATTTTTTACCATATCTGCACTATAAGCATTATCTACAGGACCCTCACCTAATACAAGTACTTTTTCATCTGTACGGTTAGCGAAGAACACACCATGTGCATCAACAGAAGAGCACACACAACCTGCAGCTAAACCTACAGCAAATAAAGAAGCTAAAATTCTCTTGTTCATAAGAACCTCCATAATCAATAACTTGTTTCAACAAACTTGATATTATTATACAGCCTTCCATACGTTTAGTATATACCAATACCCCTATAACTTAGTTAATATGCGGAGTTAGTATATACAACCATTTGTATACGAATCTAGCATTAATGATAAAATTATCATCAACTTTTCATAAGGATATAATATATAGGAATATGTTATAAAAATTTTATAATTTCGACAACAAAAACGACGCCCCCATAGGAGCGTCGTTTTATATCACTAAGGATATTATTTTTTGTTTTTAGCAGCTTTCGCACGTGCGTTACGATCAAGGATTGTTTTACGCATACGAATGCTTTCAGGTGTTACTTCAACGAGTTCGTCATCGTTAATCCACTCAAGAGCTTGTTCCAAGGAGAAGATACGAGGTGGAGTCAAGCGTACTGCTTCGTCAGAGGAGCTAGAACGCATGTTAGTAACGTGTTTTTTCTTACATGGGTTAACATCCATATCAAGTTCACGAGTGTTTTCACCAATAACTTGGCCTGCGTACACGTCTTGGTTAGGACCAACGAACAATGTACCGCGATCTTGAACAGAGTTCAAGCCATATGGAGTAGTTTCGCCATTTTCAAATGCTACCAAGGCACCGCGTGTACGGGAAGGAATTTCGCCTTTGTATGGTGCATAACCATGGAATACATGGTTCATGATACCATTACCTTTTGTAGCTGTTAAGAATTGTGCACGGAAACCGATCAAACCACGTGCAGGAATTACGAATTCCATACGAAGGTAACCAGCTAACTCAACCATGTTAGTCAATTCAGCTTTACGTTGACCAAGATTTTCCATTACAGTACCCATGAATTCTTGAGGTACGTCGATAGTCAATGCTTCTAATGGTTCGCACAATTTGTCGTTAATAGTTTTGAAAATTACGCGAGGTTTACCTACTTGTAATTCATAGCCTTCACGACGCATAGTTTCGATCAATACAGCCAAATGCAATTCGCCACGGCCAGATACTTTGAAAGCATCTGCAGAATCAGTTTCTTCTACCTTCATAGAAACGTTAGTTTCTACTTCGCGGAACAAACGATCGCGCAAGTGACGGGATGTAACGAATTCACCTTCACGGCCTGCGAATGGAGAGTTGTTTACAGAGAATACCATGGACAATGTTGGTTCGTCGATGGAGATGGATGGCAATGCTTCAGGATTTTCAGCATCTGCTACTGTTTCGCCGATATTGATATCGTCGATACCAGCGAACGCAATGATATCACCCATTTCAGCTTCGTCAGTTTCAACACGGTTCAAGCCATTGTATGTATATACACGACCGATTTTCGCTTTACGAGTGCTTTCACCAGTCATGATAGCTACTTGTTGGTTAGGTTTCATTTTACCGCGAACGATACGGCCTACTGCGATTTTACCGATGAAGTTATCGTAATCAAGTGTAGTAACCATGAATTGAAGAGGACCTTCCAAATCACCTTGTGGTGCAGGAATTTCTTCAATCAATGTTTCAAACAATGGTTCCATATTTACAGCTTCGTCATCCCAGTTAGTTTTAGCCACACCAGCACGAGCAGATGCGTATACTACAGGGAAATCTAGTTGGTCATCATCAGCTTCAAGTTCCATGAACAATTCAAGAACTTCATCTTCAACCTCTTTAACACGTTGGTCAGGACGGTCAATTTTGTTGATAACTACGATTGGTTTCAATTTTTGTTCTAAAGCTTTACGCAAAACGTATTTAGTTTGAGGCATTGGACCTTCGTAAGCATCTACGAGAAGCAATACGCCGTCAACCATGTTAAGTACACGTTCTACTTCGCCGCCGAAGTCAGCATGGCCTGGAGTATCAACGATGTTGATTTTAATGCCATCATGCATAACAGCAGTGTTTTTAGACAAAATAGTAATACCGCGTTCACGTTCCAAGTCGTTGGAGTCCATTACGCGTTCTGCTACTTTTTCATTTTCACGGAACACATGGCTTTGTTTTAATAACGCGTCCACCAAAGTAGTTTTACCATGGTCAACGTGGGCGATAATCGCTACATTTCGAAGATTTTCGCGAATCATAAGATCCTCCCTTTAATTCTTTCAGTATATTCTATATCATATAACGCTTGTGAAAGTCGCTATATAGGTATATTCCCAAAATTGGCAACACTTAATTATAACGTAGTCTATAGAAAAAAGTCAAAGAAGTACAGAATTTCTAATCATGGCAATTTCTACATTTGATTATACTTTTGAGTCATCTTAAGGCTAAATTAGCTACATAAGCATATGGTATTAAAAAAGATTTCTTATGATACCTTGCCTCAAATAAGATAAGAGGAACGTCACATAAGAAATCTTGTATTAATATTTAGTTTGTATTAGTCTTCACCAATCATACGTACTTCTGGCTCCAGATGTACACCATGTTGATCATATACGCGTTTTTGTACTTCTTTAATAAGATCAAGTACATCTTTAGCTTTAGCATTGCCAGTATTGATGACAAAGCCAGCATGTTTATGGGATACTTGCGCATCACCTACAGACAATCCCTTTAGGCCTGTTTGTTCAATCAATGTACCTGCAAAGTACCCTGGTGGACGCTTAAAGGTAGAACCGGCACTGGCAAATTCTAAAGGTTGCTTGGATTCGCGTTTTTCTGTAAGCTCATCCATACGCGCTTTGATAGCATCCTTGTCGCCTGGTTTAAGGGTCATAACAACTTCACCAATAACCTCATGGTTATCGTGGAATACGCTATGACGATATGCGAAATCTAAATGAGATGCATCATATTCCTTGATATTCCCCTCGAAATCTACAGCTAGTACTGATGTGACAACATGGCTCATTTCCCCGTCATAAGCACCTGCATTCATAAATACAGCACCGCCCAATGTTCCTGGAATACCAATGGCAAACTCAAGACCAGATAGACCATTTTCCCAGGCAAATTCAGACGCATCTTTTAACATATACCCAGAACCAATGCATAACACATTATCATTGCAATCCATGATTTGGGTCATATGACGAACCGATACAACAGCACCGCGAATACCACCGTCTTTCACCAAAATATTAGAGCCGCAACCGATAACAGTTACAGGCACACCCAATTCATGAATGGTGCGAAGCGTGAAGCTCAACTCAGCCATTGTGGTAGGTTCAATAAATAAGTCAGCAGGACCACCGATTTTAAATGTCGTATGATTGCAAAGCAACTCCTGCTCTCGTACACGTGTACTTGGTAATTCTTTTAATAAGGCAGTTTTTAATGCCTCAATGTTGTGGTTGTTGTTCGCCATGATCTAACACTTTCATCCCCTCAGTGATTGGTTCGCTAATGATTTTATAAATATCATTAGAGATTTGGCTCCAACGCATTTGTGCTTGTAAATAAGCAGCCGCTGCAGCATTTTCTTGAATTTGAGGCATCATTTCCTCTTGTTTCTTTTGCAATTCATCAGCTTCTGGTGCACCAGACAACTTTGCGTATTCCCATTGCATTTGTTGTGCCATAAATGTGCGCACCAAAGCCGCTGCTACTGCATCAGCTTTCAACGCTTCTTGGGCAGCCATCAACTCTTTGTACTCTTCGGATTCACGCATAGCGTGAGCTAAATCATGAGCTTTATCGTAGTTCATAATATCCTCCTCTAACAACACCTGTCGAAATACTACCTGTCATGTAGATTGGGTAGGATTTCTAACACATATTTATTGTATATCTCTCAATGGTGAAAGTATATTTATTTAGGTTGAATCCAATTGCCTTCGGCCTTGAGATCTGGATAATCAAGTTGGCGCATCGCTTCATAAGCTATGATAGCTACTGCATTAGATAGGTTTAAAGAACGCGCTTCATCTACCATTGGTATGCGAATGCATGTTTCTTCAACACCCTCTAATAAGCTTTCAGGCAAGCCTCTTGATTCAGGACCAAAGACGAGCATATCTCCGATTTCATAGTTTACCTCTGAGTGGGTATGCTTTGCCTTTGTAGTAGCGTAGAAATATCTGCGATCAGGATATTTTGCATACAACTCTTGAATATTTTCATGTACCTGTACATCTACCAAATGCCAATAATCGAGACCAGCTCGTTTTACGTGCTTATCGTCGATAGAAAAGCCCAGTGGTTTGATAAGATGTAGGGTCATGTGGTTAGCGGCGCACAAACGCGCTATATTTCCTGTATTGCCAGGGATTTCTGGCTCATAAAGTACTATTTCCATTTTCGTTCCCCTATTCTTTATATCTATATTATTCTACAAAGGAACGCACAAAATGTCCACTTTTACCGCCTTCTTTTTCTACGAGATAAGTAGGGCCCATGATCATGCCTTTATCGATGGCCTTACACATATCGTATACAGTGAGTAACCCTACTTGAACTGCCGTAAGAGCTTCCATTTCAACGCCAGTTTTTCCCGTCGTTTTGACAGTGGCCCGTACCTTAACAGCCTTATTATGATTTTCATCGGTGCAAGCAGGACTTTCACCATCTACTAAGGTGCAATGTACCTCAACCTTTGTGAGTGCCAATGGATGGCATAGAGGAATTAAATTACTCGTTTGCTTAGCCCCCATGATAGCGGCTAGTTGCGCTACACTAAGGACATCCCCCTTTTTCATAGTTCCTGCAGCAATGCGCTCATAAATGGCATCATTGATAGCTATAAAACCTTCTGCAACAGCGGTGCGAGAGGTAATATCCTTATCGGATACGTCTACCATCCAAGCGTTGCCATCTTGGTCAAAATGTGTTAAATCCATAATATATCCTTACTAATTCTGCATAAATTATCATCAATAGTTTTATTTTCATTTATTATATTATACAATAGAATTAAGATTTATATGTATAAGGAAGGAAGTGTTCCTATGAAAACAAAACTAACTTATTTCGGTCACGCTTGCTTTATGCTCACACGCGGTGATGTATCCATGATTTTCGACCCATTCTTAACAGGTAACACATGGGACAAAGCCAAAAAAGAAGATATTAAATGCCAATATATCTTTGTCAGCCACGGTCATGATGACCATTATGGCGATACAGAATTCATCGCTAAAGCAAATGATGCACTCGTTATCTCTACAGCTGAGATAGCCGGTAAAGCAGCCGCTGCTGGTTGTCGCGCTCATGCTATGCATTTAGGCGGCAAATTTGACTTTGAATTCGGTTCTGTTCGCATAGTTCCAGCCTTCCATGGTGCTGGTATTCCTGGCGGCCATGCAGCCGGTTGTATCGTAGACTTCTACGGAGATATTGTATACTTCGCAGGTGATACAGCACTCTTTAGCGATATGAAATTATTAAATCGCTTTGGCGATATCGACTATGCTTTGCTCCCTATCGGTGATAACTTCACAATGGGCGTTGAAGATGCTGCTCTAGCTGCTTCTTATGTAAAAGCTCGTATCTCCATTCCAATTCACTACAAAACATGGCCTGTTATCGACCGTGAACCAGGCGTATTTACAAGCTTAGTAGAAGGTAAATACAACCAAACAGCACTTATCATCGATCCAGGTTCTTCTATCGAACTTAATAGCTAATGTAATAGAATTTTGATTACATAGAAATGACGCAATTCCAATGAATTGCGTCATTTTTTATATTCTTTTACAGACAAGCCCTATTACAAATCCAAGATATATCCATATTCATATCGAAAATAAGGTCTATATCTCTTGGTTTGCCATGGAGAAGCCCCCACGATTGGACATGCGTACAAATTCGTCTATATCCTGTGTTTCATCCACACCTACATAGCCTAGCTCGCGAACCATACCGTATGGATTATGCAAAGATAATTGAGGGTTTTCACCGGTAAGGACCCACAAAACCTTATAGCCCCTAGGAGTTTCACGCAGACGCTCCTCTCCTTTGCCATCCGTGAAGTATACTAGCAAATCTACACGATTCTGATTAGCTAATGCAAACACTGGAGAAAATGCTGTAGCACCGCGTACATCAAGGCGAGGCTTTACATCTTTTACAGATTCCATCGTATACGTACGGCGCACCTCATTATCACATTCTACAACAGTAATACGATGATTATAGGCATGTACAATTTGCAGTACTTGTTCTAATGCATTCGTAAACTCTGCATCTGTAATACTACCACTCATATCAAGAGCCACCCATACATTTGCCTTATGTTGACGCAAGGTACCAGATAATTCCAATCGTTCAGGCTGACGACGATTGCGACGCATCGTCGTTTTTTTGTACCCACTAGCGACCTTGCCCATCAGCTTTTTAAGATAAAAATACCATGGCAGAGCACGACGTGTCTTTTGGAATGTATCGATAAGACTTTTAACATACCCTTCCATGTCCCCTTTTGAGGCCTCATTGATATAACGTTCTGTAATTTGGTCCATCGTATCTGTATCAATGGAATCGGATTCATCCCAAATATCATGACTCGTTTGAGGATCAAACTCCATAGCTACTGCCGTATCAGAGTTATCTACAGGCAAAAAAAGTTCAGGTTTTTCCTTCATCGCCTTATCGATGGCTTTCGCATAGTACTCAATGGTGCGGAATCGTTTGAGCATCAATCCAAAACGTTCATTCACATTGGCTACAGTAACCGCATCACGATCCACATGTTCTAAATAGTCGTTTACTACCATGTCCATAGCCATATGTACCGCAGTTTTATTGAAGCTTTGACTCAACGCTTTTACCCGCATCAAATGTGCAGAAATGATATGAAGAATTTCACGTTTAATACCATCCTTCATTACATCTGGCGGTTGGCGTAATAAGATGAACGGATTGACATATAATACATAGCCACCTTGCTTTAGGTTAATACCAAAGGCACTGGTCATATCAAAGCGAATGCGATGGGCCATTTGCAAATAGAAGTAACCAAAGAATTGATCCTCCTCAAGTAACAAGCTATTCACATCATGTAGAATATTCCACAACCGTTGCTCATAAGCAGGTGTCATGACAGCTTGTTGCATAACAGCAAGGTCTGTACCTTCTACCTGCATCTCATCTAGGGCACGGCCTATGGTCCCTATATGACTATCTGACATATTGTGATTCATCATATCTGCTGCTATGCGTTGTGGTTCCATGCTATGATGTTGCGCTTCATAACTATCCACATAAGCTTCGTAAGCGGCATAGATTTGCGTATATAACGCCTCTGACTCACGATGAATGCGCTCTCGCTTTGCATGCCATCGATCAAGAGCCGCGATAGCCTTTTCATCATAGGACCCTGTTTTTTCCCACCCGTCTATATGGGTGAGTAAATCAGAGGCATCGCGAATATCATCCTTATCTAAATTTCGTTGCATCATTCCACCTCCTTTTTCTTTCCAAACTATATGTTAATTACCTTATGTTATTTATACATCATTATGTAAAACTATTATTACCTATCTAAATAGCCTTACTTTTGTGCTTCAAAGAAAGTATCTACGAATAAGTCATCTTCAATGGCATAAGAGTAAACACGTTCGTAAGTGTTACGCAAGTCTTTCATAACTGCTACGCGTAAATCACCAGGATACAATGTAAGAAATTCAATGAAATGATGAACTTCTTCAGCATTACTATTTCGATTTAAACGATGCAACATGTTTTTAGCTGCTACATATAAACGAGTTGGGCTTTCACTTTTAACCTGTTCAGCCATAGACATAATAGCACCTGGTTTTTGAACGGCCGCCAATACATCATCAAAGGTAATAAGTGGTTCTTGATCGGACTCAACAAAATTTACGAAAGCCTCCGCAATGAGTTTGCCCACATTACCACGGATGACATTCATAAATACATCACGACTATAAGCTGAACCCTCTTGGTTTTTATAAATCGTATATAGACCAGACACGCGCTCGAAAGAACGAGGTGTAGCATCAATATCGTCTTCGTGACGTTGATTCAAATATTCAGGATAAGAAGAAATAAATTCGATAACCTTTTCCTCAATCCCCGCACCGATAGCCCAATCAATCCATTGCATGTAATCAGCATTCATATAGAGCCATACAAAACGGTTTTGTTGTGCCGGGTCCATATCAATTGTTTGGTAGTCAAAAGAATCCTCAGGGTTCATAGCGGCGATAATGCGCACTTGGTCGCTTAAAGAGAAGCCATTGATTTCACGATTCAAAATAAGGTTCATTAACTCTTGTTGCACCGCATGTTCTGCACGATTAATTTCGTCGATAAACAGCAATACTTGGCGCCCTTTATCTACTGCTTGAGCCACATGTTCCAATGTATGATGCACAGCATAAACCGTGGTCTTTACGGAATGCGTATTACCATGGCCATCTGTATGTGTTACAGACTCTACAGTCGGCAAACCACCAATTTCACCTTCTTTTAAGAGGTTCCCGTCAATTGTTACCAATTCCCAGTCATGCTCAGCGGCTACACGCGCCGCAAGAGATGTTTTACCAATCCCCGTTTCACCAACGAGCAAAGGTACTTGATTCGCAGCAAGCACTAACTCTACGCTTGCCATTGTATCTATAAAGTTCATTGTATCTCCGTTCTAATATTTCAAATATTCACTAACTGCAATCTTCTTAACAGCTCGAGTTCCATAAGCATCTATAAGTGACAATAGATCGATAGGCCATTTAGATTGACGTCCACCGATAGCTTTATTGTTGATCAATTCACGAATATATTCCTCATCAACTGTTTCACTAGAGATAGCGCTAATGATGATAGATTTAATTTCGTCCACAGTGACCCCTAAATTATTGGGTATATATCCCAATGTAGCAGCACTTACACTGAATAGATGCAACGCCAAATCTTTAGTAAGCTTTGTGATTTGTCGCATTGCCTGTGGATCTTGTTTTACTGCTGCTTCTAGAACCGCTACGCTAGGCTCATCAATATAACGCAAGGCCAAGTAATTTTCTTTAACAGCTTGCAATTGTACGGATTCGCTGGGCTCCTTAATGTATTGCAACGCATCATAGTTGGCCTTTACAGCTTCCAGCTGTAGTTCTTCTGATGGATTTGAGATATAGCGTATAGCCCATCCAGATTGAGCGAGTGCTTGCTTAACAATCGTATCAGATGGATTATCGATATATTCTAAAACAGCCCAGTCCTTTTCTACCAGTGTCTGTAATAAATCTTCTGTAGGATTTTCCACGAATTGTATGGCTCGTGGTGATTGTAAAAGCGCCGTTTCAATAACCTTTCTAGTAGGTTCTTTAATATATTGCAACAACATGCCATTTTGAGCTACGCAGGTAAGTTGCATTGCTTCTGTAGGATTAGGAATATTCCTAATTCCATGTGGATTATTGGTCAGCGCCGTTATATATTGTTCTTCTGTCATACTAACCTTTATTTCTATTTAAAAAGGCCATACGAACACGTATGACCTATACTGAATTCTATTTTTATTGTATCACATTTTTTCGATATAATTATATTTCTTTCGTATACTTACTACACCGTTAACGCATCTAAATCAGAATTATTCCCAATTACTAATAATTTATCCGATGCTGAAAGAATTGTAGTCGGATTTGGCGGAACTTCTAATTCCTCACCTCGTCTAATTCCTACTGCATTAAGATTGTATTTCTCACGCAAATTAGAGTCCTTTAAGCAAGATCCAACCATAAATTGAGGCATAACCACCTCAATGAGACTAATATTTTTAGAAAGCTGTAAATAATCCATCACATGCTCTCGTGTTAATGATTGTACTAATCGTTGTGCTACATCATACTCCGGATAAATAACCAAATCTACACCAATCTTCTTAAGCATCTTACCTTGTAAGCTATTCTCAGCTTTTGAAACTACATATGGCATGTTCATTTCTTTCAACAACATAGAAGTCATAAGATTAGCTTGAAGATTATCACCAATAGCAACGATAATCATATCAAACTGACTTAAGGCCAATGCTTTAATGGCCTCTTCATCAGTCGTATCTGCCACAATGGCATGTGTTACATAAGGTGAAACCTTTTGTACGATTTCAGGATTAATATCTACACCTAACACTTCATGTTTCATGGATGCTAACATCTTAGCCACAGTTGTTCCAAATCGACCAAGACCAATGACAGCAATTGTTTTGTATTTCATACTATATCTCCTCTACAAAATAGCAATTATTTTCAGCTATAAGAGTACATTCTCTTCCGCATAACTAATCGGTTTAGTTGGTGCTGTTCTAAGAGCCCATGTACCGATAACAGTCATAACACCTACACGTCCTGTAAACATGACAAGCATTAAGACCCATTTGCTACTTTCAGATAAATTAGGCGTAATCCCCGTTGTAAGTCCTACAGTACCAAAGGCAGATGTAACCTCGAATAGTAGACGAATAAAATCGTAAGGTTCATCCCAAGCAAGGTAACATGTGGCTAGTAATACGAGAAGAATGGATAAAAAGATGATCCCATTTGCTTTTAGCACAGTTACTAACGAAATGCGCCGTTCAAAAATCTCTGTATCTGGTCGGTTGTTAAACAATGTACAGGATGAAAGAATCGCTACCGCTACCGTACTAATTTTTACGCCCCCACCAGTAGAGTTTGGGCCTGCCCCGATAAACATAAGAATGATGGTAACAAACAGGGTAATAGGATGCAATGCATTATAATCAACCGTTGCAATACCTGCTGTACGAGGTGTAATGGCTTGGAACAAAGAAGCCATGATTTTGTTCCATATAGGTAACGGTCCAAAGGTTTTAGGGTTAGACCATTCAACACCTAAGAAAATGATGGCACCTAAGAAAATTAAGAATATGGTACCAACAAGCATGATTTTGGTATGTAATTTTAAATCCACAAATCGTCGTACCTTTCGGTGTGACCATATATCAAAGGCTGCTAGGTACCCAAAACCACCGATAACAATAAGAACCATTGTATTAATATTAAATAATACATCCCCTACCATGGCATATGGTAGATCATTGTCAAAAAATACAAAGCCTGCATTGCAGAAGGTAGAGATGGCTTGCATAATTCCTGTATACAATGCAGCGTACCCAATATAGGGATATAGCTGAATCGTATAAATTATGCCGCCAATAATTTCAATGGCAAAGGTATACAAGGTTAATTTTTTCGTAATATGTAATAGCCCTGTCATTCCCTCTTGTCCCACATCTTCTGACAATAGCAACCGATTTTTTAGGCCTACCCGTTTACCTAAAAGCAAGGCAATGATAGTTGTAAAAGAGACAATCCCCAGTCCACCGAGCTGAATCAGTATGACCATAACAATTTTGCCAAATAGAGACCAATGATAATACGTATCTACTGTAGCAAGTCCAGTTACGGAAACACAGGATACCGCTGTAAAAGCTGCATCTACAAGTGTTGTTGTTTGCCCATGAGCACTTGAAATAGGCAACATAAGCAACATCGTGCCTATAAACATAACCCCTAAAAAGCTAAGCGCTAATAATCGATAGGGATTTTGTTGCATATATCGTTGTACATTAGAATGTGAAATATCATGCCACATACGACCTTACTCCAATCCCATTAGTTTATGAACTAGTTCTAGGCTCGGCAAAGGACTGCGCCCGCCAATACCTTGTGTATTTAAAGACGCTACGGCAGACGCAAAGGTAGCCGCCTTTTCCAAGTCACTATGGGCACAGCCTTTAAGTAACTCAATAATACATAAAGAGGTATCACCTTGAACCGCATTCGTCGAACTTACTTTAGCACTCTCACTATGTAAAATATTAGAAAGTTTAGCTAAAAAGGCACCATGGAAACTATCCCCCGCCCCTGTTGTATCAACGACAGAGTCTTGAGAAAACGGCTCACAACGATAGGCAGTGCCATCAGGCCACACAAAATAACTACCATTAGCACCGTCTGTAACCCCTGCTACGAGTGCTCCTCGTTCATGAATGATACGACAAGCCTCTTCTAGATTAGTAGTACCTGTATATTTTTCAGCGTAATCACGGGCTACAATGACGATATGACTCGCCTCTGTAATCGGTTTCATCTCTTCGTCGTAGCGCTGTGCACCACCGTCAAGGGAAATAATGGTACCCACATCCTTTGCTACATCCATAGCAGTACGCATGAGTGTTCTATGACGTCCATTAATATGCAATATAAAGGAATTATCAATTAACTGTTTATGAGCATCTAGGAATTCTGGTTCCACAGCTGTAGAGCGTTCAAAAAATACGGCCCGCTCTCCGGTGCTATGTTTTACGAGAATGGTAGCAACGCCACTGTTAGCACCTCGTTCAACTTGGATCGCATCCGTATTTACATTGTATTTTTCAAAATCATCTAAAATATGACGCCCCACCATATCATCACCAATACTATCGATCATGACTGTACGAGCACCATATTTACCGGCTACTGCTAACGCTGTTGCTACAGGGCCACCACCATCAGTAGTAGATGAAACCACTTGCTGTACCTCTCGGCCTGTTGGGTAATGATCCACTACGATAAATCGATCTAGCGTACTAGCCCCAATGCCTACAATATCTATATTTTTTTGAGGAAACATACTTATACTAACCTCCCAAAGGCATATCCATAAGATAGCCCATTTTCTTATTAGTGATTCATATAATTACAGAATACATTTCGTTCTATAAAAAGTAAACCCCAGACTAATGTCTAGGGTTTCTCTGTACTACAAAGAGTACTATATGTCACGTACTATGTCTTGTTTAGTATATGTTGTTATTGAAAAGGGTTGTTAGATTCAAGGTGTAATATAAATTTAAGACATCATACGTTCCATCATATATTCAATTTCATCAGCACTCAAATTGTACATAGCTTGTACCATTCGATTAGCTGACTCACCAGAAGCACCGCTTTTGGCGATTTCTGCTTTTGCTTTTGCAATGAGAGCTTCCTTGCGTTGTGCTTCTGAATCCTCATCAGTTGGTACCGAAATATTAGCTTTACCTTGGCCAATGCCACGTACCTCTTGATTAGGATTATCTTTAGACGTTGTTTTAGTATCTTGAGCAGCCACAGCCTCCATAGCGAAGGAGTTTTTACCTGTCATGATATACTCTACAGCCTCTAATGTACTTTGTGTAAGATTTACCGTCCAGAATTCACCGGCTGCAGTCAACTTATAAAGCAAACCATTGTAAGCTACGAGACCACGTTTTTCCCATAATTTATAAAGCCAGTTTAATTCATCTAGTTTTGCATCTAATTCAGTTAAGCTCTTAATATTGAGAAAACCTTGTTCAAGCTGGCTTACCACTTGATTTACGATAGGTTGTAAATCACTTTGCTTCATGAGCGCCATAAATGGTTTTTCACCGCGGCTAACCATATCTTCATACGGTTTTAACGCACGATGTAACATCATGCCGTACCCATCAACATTACCACCGGCACCACTGCCGAAGGGGAACATCGGAACGCCAGCTTTAGCTAGGATGTTATACAAGCTACGTTCACGGTTGTTCGCACTCCAGTGAGCCGCGCTCAATCGACGATAGGAACGCTCGTCTAAGTATTTGCGTCCAAACTCGAACATATCCCCTTGCATAGCTGTTGTGGCTGCTGCGGGCACCTTGCCTTTTGCAATATCTTTATTAAGATCACTACCATCAAATACATTTAATTGGTAAAGGTCTGCACCGTCTACGCCAGAGCTGACTAGATCAGCCAAATCTTGTTCCCAAACCTCCATAGTTTGACCTGGTAAACCGTAAATTAAATCGATAACAACGGAACATTGTCCATAGGCTTTTAAAGCTGCTAACCGCTCTAATACGGTTTCTTTTGTATCTAAACGTCCCACCATTTGGCGTACCTCTGTGTTGAAAGATTGTACCCCAATGGACATACGGTTAACGCCATTTGTCATCCATACGTCGAGATTTTCAGGAATCAAATCGTGAATACGACCTTCTAAAGTCAATTCATAATCATTAGCTAGTGGCAAATACTCTTTAATGGCTTTCAACAATCTTTTAGAGTTTGCTGGAGATAATGATGTTGGCGTGCCACCACCAATAAACACAGCATGAATCAAACCATCTTTTAATCTAGGACGTTCACTAGCCAGTTTTAATTCGCTAATAAGACCATCAATATATTGGTCTTCTACGCTTTGACTCGTACCATTTTGGAAGAAGCCACAGTATGTGCATTTGGTCTTACAAAACGGAATGTGAATATAGGCGCATTGCATTTCACCTTTTTTAGGTGTGCCATTCATTAAGGTATCCCAAACAGCTTGTGTTTCCTTTGGAGAAACCAAAATACCATTGAGACCAGCATGAACAACGCGTTTATGAGGAAATGCACCACTCATCGGATTATCACAGTCTAAACCTAGTTGTAGATTGCGTTGCTTCTCCGGAATGGATTCAAAGAAACTTGCTAAACTCATACTCCAATCCCCTTTCAGTTTAGGCTTGCAACTTTGCAAGTACAGATTTTGTAAATTCTTTTGCATTTGCAAAGTCTTGTTCATCTGGATGTGTCTCAGCCGCTTTATGTAATGCATCGCGTTCAGGACTTTGCCCATGAGCCGATCCAGGTGGGAACATTTTATACATCATTTCAATGACTTTAGGATCGATTTTACCTTGGCATACAAAGCCATCTACAAGGGATTCCTTATTTTGTAATAACTCTGATGCTTTTTCGATACTTTCACGAGCATGATCGGAATCTGCATACATGCCTAATGTCGCAAAGAATACGATATTAGGATTTTTCAAGGTTTCAATCAATTTGGCAGCCTCTTTATTCGCTGTACCGCGATCTACCCAGAAACCTACGAACACAGTGTCATAATCAGCTAAATTCTCAGGCGCCTCTTTTACAGGAACGCAAGGCGTACCTTCAGGCATGACGGAAGCCATTGCTTCCGCTACGCTTTTAGTATTTCCCGTGAGGGAAGAATATAAAATAATGGATTTCATAATTATCTCCTTTAATTCATAGATAGGTCTATCACATAGATACTTCTATTCATCTTCATCATCAGATGATTCGTGACCTCTAAACTCAACTGGTACATTGACATCAATATCTGCTCCAGTTGGATTTTGATATGGTGTTGCCGCTACTACTGCAGACATAGCCGCATCATTAAAGATTTCATTTGTAGACGATCTAATACTTTGACCAATAAGGTTGCCATTTGTATCTAATGTAACTTGTACAGTTACATCACCTTGTAACTTTCTTTTTAAAGCCATTGAAGGCATTTGTGCATTATTTTGCACTCTTACACGGAATCCTTCCGTATCAAAGGCAGCTTTCACCGTACCATGACTATCACCATTGCCATTGCCATTACCGTTGCCATTTCCCTGACCTTGACCATCGCCATTACCAGTGCCAACACCTGTACCGTTACCACCGCCAGAGCCGCCACCTGTACCAGGGCCGGAACCACCTGCAGAATTATCACCAGAGGTATTACCTTTATGTTCGCCGCCTTTCGGGGGTACATCTACTGCATCAGGAATATCTGTTACAGTAGATGGATCTATATTCGCTACAACAGCCTTTGTTCTTGCCGCCACTTCATCTGCTGACAACGGTTTTGGGAATAGGTCAGACCTGTTCCCGCCACCTCCACCAGCATGACCGCTGCCGCCATCATCGAGTACACTTTGTGTGAGGTCGATCTCATACGTTTCCATATCTTGAATTGCTGGAACTACTACGAAAAAGATTACGGCAACAAAGAGAGCAATGAGATGAACTATGGCGGATATAATGGCTGCTTTTTTCCATGATATGCCTAGTCCCATAGTTATCCTTTCTGTTCGGCTGCAATGGCCAAGCGTTTAACGCCAGATTGTTTTAACATATCCATAATCGCTACAACTTGACCATGAGCAGCGCGTTTGTCAGCTTGTAAAATAACGCTAGCATTTGGATTTTCTTGAATACGCTGTTTAACCATGGCTTCAGCATCATCAATGCTCATTGGCTTATTATCAATTGTAATATGTCCTTCTGCATCTAATGTAAGTACTACAGGTAATTGAGCTGGTGCAGAGGCACTTGTAGCTTGTGGTAATTGCACGGATAACGCCTTTTGAGCAACTGTTTGCAAGCTGTTCATCATGAAGAATACCAACAAGAAGAAAATAATATCAATCATTGGGATAATCATGAATTCAGGCTTTGTTTTCATACGAAAGCTTTGTAGGTTCATAATTAATTCCACCCTTCTCGCTTAGCACTAACGATGTTCACACACATACCTTCGATTTGATTAATAATGGAATCTAAACGATGGCTAAAGAATGTGTACACAATAAATGCCATGATGGCTACACACAAACCAGAAGCTGTGGCAATAAGGGCTTCACCAACGCCACCAGTAATAGCGGATGCACCAGCACCAGCATCGAGAATACTAAAGGAACCAATCATACCTGTAACAGTACCAAGTAAGCCTAATAATGGGGAGATTGTAACAGTAGCGCTAAGGTAATCCATATATTTACGGAAACCAACCGCATCAACACCCATTTGATCAGCGAAGGCCGTTTTCATTGCTTCTTCGCTAGAAGCATTATGTAGACCAGCTTCCGCAATACGGCTCGCAATAGATGGATTTTCTTTAATAACTTTATCAATCTCATCCCATTTTTGTAATTTTGCTAACTCATTTACTGCATGTGTAACAACGAATGTCTTACCTGCATACTTATGATAAAAGAAAGCCCGTTCTACAGCGATAGCGATAACCATGAAAGACAAGAGTAACAATGGATACATTACATACCCGCCACTATGAAACAAGTGAATGACATAATTTAAATTTTCCATTTTAATAACCTTTCTGCCTGTTTACAGACTGAATATTAGAACCTGTAGGTCCCTTGAATTCTTGTATAATCGCCTAACTTAAAGCTTTCACTACCATATAAAGTATCTCGTTTATTAGTGCCCTTCGCATCAAATGTATAGAATGCTTCAAGGAGTAAATCCTTGCGTGGTACATAGCCCGCACCAAATGTGAAGCTACGAATACCATCGAG
Organism: Veillonella dispar; assembly: GCF_937975875.1. Lineage (GTDB taxonomy): Bacteria > Bacillota > Negativicutes > Veillonellales > Veillonellaceae > Veillonella > Veillonella dispar_B. The sequence continues at coordinate 26,017 of NZ_CALJSP010000122.1, forward strand.
ATAACGATCTGGTACAGCACCAGTACCATTACCGCCAAAGAATGAACCATGTTCAAAGTATTTATAGTCGATAAATGCATTCCAAGATTTTGGAACATCTAGATCAGCACGACCAATATCTAAGCGGGCCATCCAGAAATGAGGTGTACCACCCATTTGATGACCTTTAAGAGCAAAGTCTGCTGTGCCCCGTTCATGTTGATATACCGTATTACCATTTAAGTAACGCCCTAGGTTAGAACGGTTTTGACCGTAATCAACGGTAACAGAAGCATTAGCACCTAATTGGTATTTAGCGCCAATACCGAATACTTGAGCTACATTTGAGAAGTTATATTCATCATTGCCGTTACCATTTGCATTTAAATAGGTATGTGTTTTACCACCAAAGGAACGTAAGTACCATGCTTGTAACCCAAGACGAGAGCCTATTTGTTTCTTATATTGAACAAAGGCCGCTTTATCAATGGCCGGTACAGTATCTTTTTCAAGAACTACACCTTCTGTACGAATCAAATTACCGATGATCTTGCCTATTGCTTCACGAGGTAATTTATTTTCAGACTCTGCATCATGTACAACTTTTTCAAGATTATATAAATAGTTGTACATTGCTGGTGTCATGCCCCAACCATAATCAGAACTACCTTCACCCCAGTCGTTAGAGGCCATTGTAAAGTTCTTTTTATAAATCGCATCTTTAGCATCATAATCGCTAAATACATAGCTACCACTATCGTATTTATACGTTTTAGCACCTAAATAACCAGTGAACTCATAATCACTAGATAGTTGACCATAGTAATCATAGGATTGTTTGTAAGTGCCATCTGGCTGTTTAACCCAAACAACATCGAGCTCACTATTGTTATAGTTACTCCAGTTATCTGTAGCATTATATTTAGCTATTTCTGCTACGGATTGATTAATCTCGTCACCATGTTTTTCAACATAGGCCTTAGGATTTACTAAAGCATCTTTATTATCAGTAGATATGATGAGACCTTTCGCTTTTTCTTTTAAGTATTCAGGGTATAAGGAGGAGTTCACATTATACATAATGTCCCCTGTCTTATAGAGTTTTTCTCCTGTATGCTTATTAGTGATTTCATACATTGCATAACCACCAGATGGAATATCGAGGGAGAATTTCTTCCCAGCCATATCTGTAGGATATGCTTTTGTAAGAATATCTTGTAAATGGCCCATGATTTGAGCTTGTTTTTGTTGGGTCTCTCTTAGCTTAGCATCGGCTTTAGCCATTTCTTGATCCCGGTTTGGATTACTCCAGCTAAGATCTAATGATTCCTTATAAGCTTCATATTCATCTTGTAAGCCTTTAAGTTGTTGATAGAAGTAGATGCTATCTGTCTTACCTTTGTAAGTAGAATCATAGATACCATTAGGACTATCTGGTGCTGCTGCATCCTCTGTAGATTTTTTCTCACCATCAGAGCCAGTTTTTGTAGCACTATTAATATCGTATGGGAACTCATCACGGTTAATACCAATCAATTCAGCCGCTGTTGGAGGTCTGTAAATAACTTCATGGACTGCATGTGTATAAGCAGAATCAGTAATGCCTGTACTATGTTTGAAAGTACCAACACCAATACGAACTTGTGAGTCGTGACCATTCCATACAGCGCGAATGCCATCATAGGATTGACCAAACCAGTAGCCACTAGCACCCATAGGTTCTGTTAAGCGACCTACGGATACATCCCATTTTTTAACACGTCTTGTGAGATCAACTGTATCGATTCGTTGATGATTAAAGCCTTTAGAATCGGATTGTGTCCAGCTTGTATCAACACCGCTCATACCAGTTGCACTACCGATAACTTTAAGATTTGTGAACTCATTAAGGCGTGCATCGAAGCCTAGGCGCAAGCGTTGTTCAAAGCTATGACGATTGGCATCGTACATATTAGCTTTTGCAGAACCAATAGCGGAATTTTCTCTAAATGGAGATTGTGGTCTATTAGAGCCATCATGTGCCATCCAACGTGCTCTGTAATCGCCAACTAATGTAACACCACGTTCTTTAGTAGTGTCGAAATCAGAACGAATAAAGTCAGTTAAACGAACCACATCAGATACGTTTTGTACACCGGATTCAGCATTTGTAACGTCCCCATTAGTACCCGTTGCATTTGCACCTGCTACGCTACCTTTTGCACCATCCTTAGTCTTACCGATAGCTGTTGTTTTACTGCTGTCTCCACCACCAAATTTAAGGTTAACACCCACACGATACACGCGTTCTTGCGTAGCACGGTCATCATCTCGATGATTAAAGATATTATTGATGCCAAAGTACATCATGGCATTTTTATTGAATCGTTTTTGAACCATTACGTTCCAAATGCCAAAGGTTTTCTTTTCATAGCTTTGTTTCTTATATACGCCTGCATCACCAGATAAAATATCTGGCCAGTAGTTGCCACCATTATTAAGAGTATTACTATCAAGCATATTGATATAGTAATCGCCCCAAATGGAACCATTCCAACCGGATTTAGGGTTGTCATAGGTAATACCAATATCAACCTTATGCATTGGTTTATCCAACAATTGTCGAGGCATTGTTGGATCGCTCTTATTGATGGCATGCAAGTATGTATACCCGAGCTTACCGGACCAATACTTACCGAATTTTTGTTGTACTTCTGCTTGAAGGCCCGTAATTTCAGCTTTGCCAATATTTTTAAAGCTATAAATCATATCTGGGGCCCGTTGGTACTTCGCATCACCCTTGAGGTATGGAGCAAAGTCCATGAAGTCCCCTGTAAAGTATACAGACATGTAATTTTTAATGCGGTTATGGAATACGCCTACACGAGCATAGGTATTCTTATTTTCACCTTCTAAGCTCATGTCAAAGTTAACAGATTTCTCAGGTTTCAAATTAGGATTGCCAGCCCAGTACCAACCAAGTTTTGCGACCCCAATCCCAACAGGGTTAGAAGCATACATTTCCCAGTTGTACCACAATTCGCCCATACCTGGTTCTGTATAGCCCGTCCCTACATTGGCTTTAAATCTACGGTGAGTATTGCCTTTAACGTTATAGGTCATGCCTAAGGACGCAGATAAATTAGAACCAAATAAGCTGCTGTTATCAAAGCGAAGAATTGGGGATAATGTTAAGTTCTTATTTACCTGCCATGTATCAGAAACATAAGCATTTAACTTACGAATCGTACCGCTACCAGTTGTTAAGCGTTGATCACGGCTACGATATTCTTCTAGGAAGGCTTTACCATTTAGCTTAGGTGCCTTTTTGCGCATCTCAGGATCATTGGACTCGCCATATTTAAAATAGTCACCTACAATATTGGCACGTGTGGCAGATAATACAGGATTTTCTGCTTTTAAACGATCTTCCAAAGCTTTATAACGAGCTTTAAACTCATCCGTTACAGGTTGATTATTAGGGGATGTACTAGACCAATCACTTAATCGGCTTTCAGATAAACCATAATTTATATAGTCATCGTATGTAATACCTGGTTTTTGAGCATCTGTTTCGGCACCATAGTATTCATAATCCATATCCCATTGGGGCATACCACCACCGGAATTGATGAATTTGTAGTCGTGGATATGAGAGTAAACTTTAATGCTATTATCACCTTTACGTCTTACAAGACGATCGAGTTTATCAACTAGCAAGCTCTTATCGTAATCCCATGGATCGATGTACATGGTGCTTGTATTAGGAGAGCTCTTTAGACGGCTACCAGAACCTTTTTCACGAGCATAGCTTACACCGTAGCTAAGCAAATGATTTTTGTTGAGCTGTGTATTGGCATTAGCTCGAATATCCAATTGACGGTGATCGATATTATCGATATAACGCAACTCATTGGAGCCTTCATAGGCGGAGCGACCTGTATAACTAATGAGGGCTACATCATTTTCTTTAATGCGGGAGTAGTTAGTTTCAACAGTCCAATCGCTTTTGCCTGCTCGGGAGGACCATTGTAAATTAGCCGTATTGCGGTCTGCGGTACGTTTGAAATGTTGTTGAGGCTCTAAATCAGAGTCGGAGTGCTTAACATCGCGTACAAGGTCTTCTGTGTAGCGGTTAAGTCGCATTTCAAATTTATTCTTATCATTAGCTTCGTAGGTTGCTACAAGACCGATATCAGCCGCATCACCATAATAACGAAGTACATTTGGCTTAAAATTATGTTTTGCATAATCAAAAGCCATGCCAGAATCTCGACGTTTAACGGATGCTAAAACAGGCATTAGATCACGTTTACTGCCTGACAAACCAACCTTTAACTTACCCATTTGACCAGAGTCGGCACGAATAAAGAAGTTTTGGAATGGGAATGTATCACCATCACTCTTACGACGCATACCCTCTGCGTTTAATTGTAAGGTCGGTTTCTTCTGTGCTTTTTTTGTGATGATGTTAACAACACCACCAATAGCATCTGAACCGTATTTTGCACTGGCTGCCCCTTGGATAACCTCAATGCGTTCAACATTTTCTGTACCTAACCGTTGAACTTCATCTGCTGCACCGGAGTACTTATCAAAATCGCCTAGTACTGGTTGACCATCTACTAAAATAAGTGTGTGACGCGCTTCTGCACCACGAATAGATACACCTACACGGCCCATAGCATCTACAGTTCTAGAGACGCCAGTTTGTGTAAAAATAATATCTTCGACGGACTTCGCCTGCTTTTTCTCAATATCTTTCTTGGTAATGATTTGCACTTGCTGTGAGTCTAATTTGGCTGCTTCTTCTGCCCATGTTCCTTTAACATGAACAACATCTGTAGTAACGGTTGCATTCTCAGCCCATACTACAAGAGGTGCGCTAAGCCATAAGGCAACTGCACTAGACAGAATTATGGCGCGCTTTGTATGTCCCCACCGATCCATTGTGCCCTCCTAAAATTTTAACTAATTATATGTTTTGTATCTTTCACTCTCAAATAAAAAGATACACTCTACCAACATATAATGACATTGAATATCATTTACATTTTAATGTTAGCAAAGTGTATCTTGCATATCTACTCCGAAAAGACCAAAAATATACGTTTCGGACAATATTAAATTGTTATATCTTACGATAAGCACTTGGAGTTACACCAGTAGCCTCTTTAAAGGCACTAGTAAACTTACTGCCATTCTCATAGCCTACGGCATTAGCAATTTCTAGAATCGATTGATCCGTTTCATGGAGTAACCTCTTAGCCGCATTAATACGACATTCTTTTAAATATTGATGTATCGTCGTACCATATACGCCCTTAAAACATCTTTTTAATGTAGACGTAGGTACATCAAATTGTTCAGATAATGTCTCAATTGTAATACGCTTCATAAACTGAGTAGATACATATTCGTTAACAGCTTTCACAATATCAACCTGCTGTTTCCGATAGGTTGCTCTCTTTTCATTATTGCTCGTAGAAATTACAGATAATAACAAAAAGATCTCAATAACCTTTAATTTAAAATAGTGCCCTTTGATTTGGTCAGGCACTTTATATAAGCTAGAAAAAATCTATCTAACCGATTCAGTTTCTTCCATCATCATACCGTACTCAGAATGCTCACAAAATCGTTCTGCTAGGGTTGTTAAATTAATACGTGACTCAGTAACAAGAGAATCCAATACTGGTTGCGCTTTTTCAACATCTACAAGTAATACAATCCCCTTAAAAAGTTTTGTAGGGAAATAATTTTTATGTTGGTAGTCAGCATGAGTATGCCATCCTAATGACATATCTCCTGGCCCCATATATAAATATTCCCCAGATGTAAACTTACACTCGATGCGCCCCTCTTCACAATGATTTATGGCAAATGTCTTGGTATGTGATTTAGCATAAAATTGAACCGACTCTTCTTTCACATCCAAAAATAATAGATCGATACCGTCAAACACCGTATGTCTCGACATAGTAAGTCCTGCATGTGAAATTGCATGATTATGTGGATTCATACTATCACCATATACACAAATACTATATAAATTATCACTTATACAGTTATCATCATATACTTATTGATATTCATTGTCAAATTAATTTATGTAATAATTCATTTTTTCTTTAAGAATATAAGTTTATGTTATTTTATCTAAATAAAGCCATATTTTCTAATATATATATATTAGTCTCTGGCCACTACCTTCATCAAAGCTAAGAATTATAAAAAAGCCTCGTAAACTAAACCAATGTAGTTTACGAGGCTATATTTAGAATTATGTTTGAAAGTTTTTATTTTTTTGTTTTTACAATAAAGACTAATGCTATAACATGACCAAGCCATACAAAGGCCATAACACCAAGTGCAATGGGCATATCTTGACTAAAATACGCACCAATCGCCATTATTGTACTCACAGATAAGAGAATGGACAACTTTGTCCGCAACGTTAACGCTTTATCGCGTTCATAAGCACCAACAGTCTTTTGATATAAACTAGATTCTAAGAACATTTTATGAAAACGTTCAGATCCTCTAGCTAAACAAAATAAAGTAAGCATATAAAAAGGTACTGTTGGCAATAGTGGTAATACGATACCCGCTGTACCAAGAGCAAAGCTTATAGCCCCTATAGTAAGGAATATATATCGTATTACAACATTACTATGTTGCTCAGTTGTTTTCATTAATCCTCTTCTACGTAGTTAATAACTTTACCTTTTGTTTTAATAAAGTTTGGAATAATAAGTACAAGAGCTGCAATCGCTACGATGCCATAGATACCTGCCATGCCAATCCATTCGAATGCATGACCAAGGACAAGACCCATTACAGCAAAGTCAGCATCACCAAATGTTGTATTTTGGAAACCTAATTGACCAAGAACTGGCAATGCCAATGCTGGCAAGAAAGTAATAGCCAAACCATTAAGGAATGCGCCTACTGCAGCACCACGACGGCCACCTGTAGCATTACCATAGATACCTGCTGTTGCACCGCAGAAGAAATGAGGTACAAGACCAGGAATGATTAATACGCCACCTACAGCACCAAGGATGAGCATACCGATGATACCGCCGATAAAGGAGCTAATGAAGCCCAATACTACTGCTGTTGGAGCATATGTAAAGAATACGGCACAGTCTACTGCTGGGATGGCATTAGGGATAATTTTTGTAGCAATACCTTGGAATGCAGGGATTAAATCACCTAAGATCATACGTACACCGGAGTATACGATTGTTACACCTACAGCAAAATTCATAGCGCTCATAACAGCATATAAGTAAGGACTCATATCACCAGATAAAGTAGCTACAAACTCAGAACCAGCCGCAAAGGCTGCAATCAAGTAGAATACGATCATAGTCAATGCTGTAGATAACGTAGAATCACGTAAGAAGCCCCATTTTTCTGGAATTTCAATGTCTTCTGTACTATCGTCTGCTTTACCAACATATTTAGCTACCCAAGCGGATAAATAGTAACCTAAGCTACCAAAGTGACCGATGGCAATTTCATCGCCTTCTGTAACCTTAGATGTATAGCTTTGACCAATTGCTGGAGAAATAGCAGACCAAGCGCCCATCAAGAAACCACCTACAAGGATGAGTTCCATACCGGACAAGCCTGCTGTACCGAGTACGGCAGACATAAGACAAGCCATAAATAAGCTGTGGTGACCTGTTAAGAACACATATTTGAACTTGGTGAAACGAGCAATACATAAGTTCATCAATAAGCCTACTACGAGAATAGACATCGTTTCAACGCCAAGTACCTTTTGTGCTACAGCCACGATAGCTTCGTTGTTTGGTACTACACCAGTAATATGGAAGCCATGTTCAATCATCTTACCTAGTGGATCAAGGTTGTTAACGATAACACCTGCACCAGCTGCGAGCATTAAGTAGCCAAGAATAGGTTTCAACGTACCAGTCATTACCTTATGAAACGGGCGTTTCAAGGCAATCAAGCCAATACATGACATAATACCAATCAAAAGTGCTGGTTGAGACAGCACATCACGTAAGAACTCTAATACCATTTCCATGGCACTACCTCCTATATATAGTTGTTACATTTTATTGAGCTGCTTGTTTTAATGCATCAAGAATATCTTCTGTGATTTTCTTTTTATTAATATAGCTGCGAACAATAGCGACATTCTTGTCTTCAAATTGTTCAGCCAATTCTTTTACAGTTACAATAAGGTCTGCTTTACGGCCTTGTGCGGCATTAAAATCAATAGATTCAACTTGTGCATCAATACCATTTTCAGCACAGATTTCTTCAATTTTCATTTTTAGCATCAAGCTAGAACCAATGCCATTACCGCATACAGTTAATACAGAAATCATACTTGCCTCCTACTAAACGTATTCTTGATCTTCTAAATGCTCTGCCAAGAATGCTTGTACATCTTCGATACTTTCAAAATCAGCAGCCGCATCTAAAAACTCATCATCCTCAAATAATGTAGCAATATCCGTCAACAACTGAATATGTTCATCCTTATTTGGAGCACATAAAAACAACGCGACAGACACAGGATCATTGTCAGGACTACCAAAATTCAATGGTTTTTCTAAGGTTACCAATGCAGTACCTACACGTTTTGCCCCATTTTCCGGACGAGCATGTGGCATCGCAAGACCTGGTGCCAATACAATATATGGCCCCATTTCACGCACTACCTCTACCATAGCCTCCGTATAAGATGGATCAGTAAACCCCGCATCAACCATGAGTTGGCCACCATGACGAATTACCTCTTCCCACGTTTCTGCAGGATAATGAAAGGATACATTATCCTCAGATAGTAAATCTTGTAACAAGCTAACACCTCCTAAATTTACTTACGTACATACTTTATTATATCCATTCTGTGAATTTTTTCATATAACAAAATAGGAATTATACTATACGCAACGGAAAAGGTCCCAATTCAATGAATTGGGACCTTCTTCGTACTGCTTTGTATTGCACACAGCATATGGTTAGAGAGTAGAGATGTGTTGTAGTTGAAAGATTTAAATAATGGGTTATTGTAAAATAGATTAAAAGTTTATTATGTTGTATATGCTGTGACAATGCCTATTTATACATTTCTAGTACATTGTTGCCTATAGCGTTTATCATTATTGGCCTTGATGGCCATAATTAATGGTTTGAGTGAAAGAAACTCTTCATCACTAAGTCGAATGGTTCTACCAATACGTTTAATCGGATTACGTGGGCGCCCGGCACCGCGTCTAGTTCCACCCCATGCCATATACATACCTCACTTTTCACTTGAAAAACTCCTTCTACCGATAGTATAACCTCCGTTACATAAGTATGCAATAGTTATTCATTATAAACAGTCCTAAAACAACTATTAAACAAGTAATAAACCGCATTTATTAATAAAATGCATAATCAAGAAAAGCACATATTTATAAGCATTTCGCTATATTCAACTTGAAATCTAACATTAATGTTGCCAAATATAGATAAATCGCTTTTATAGAATATAGTATTTAAAACCTAGTGTATACCTGTATTCTTTGATGACAGGTTCATAATAAACTACAAAAAAATATTAAAATCTGATTCATAAATTGTATAACTCAATGAATCCAATTCTTAAACAAGAGAACTAAAAAAGACTGCTTTCGCAGTCTTTTTTAGTTTTATATAGCTATTTATT
>NZ_CALJSP010000123.1:0-3585 GCF_937975875.1 Veillonella dispar
TTTTATTTCATGCGAACTGCTTCACCGAATTCGTCTTCGGTCATGAGTTTTTCTTCCAAGATGATTTCTTTGATAGAGCAACCGCGTTTGTATGCTTCTTTTACAACCTTAGCGCTCTTGTCGTAGCCGATGTATGGTGTTAAGGATGTAGCAATCATGAGGGATTGTTCTACGAAGAAGTTGAGTTTTTCAGGCACAAATTCTACGCCGTCGATACAGTGTGTTGTGAAAGAGTTCATAGCGTCTGAGAGGAGGCGACAGCTTTCAACAAAATCATAGATCATGATAGGCATGTACACGTTCAATTGGAATGCACCGCTACCTGCACAGAGTGTCATAGTCGTATTATGACCGAATACTTGGGCGCATACCATGGCCAAGGCTTCACATTGTGTAGGATTTACCTTGCCTGGCATGATGGAGGAGCCCGGTTCGTTTTCAGGAAGATGCCATTCGCCATAGCCGCAGCGAGGGCCAGATCCTAAGAAACGGACGTCGTTAGCGATTTTGAATAGTGTAGTAGCCAACGTATTGAGTGCGCCGTGAGCCATCATGAAAGCATCTTTCAAAGATAGGCCTTGGAATTTGTTATTCTTAACGCGGAATGGAGCACCTGTTACCTCTGGCAATACAGTTTCCATAACGTCTAGATAGCCTTTAGGTGTGTTTACACCAGTACCAACGGCAGTGCCGCCGAGGGCTACGTCAAGTAGGTGGTCAGCGTTTTGCACCAGCATAGTTTTGGCAGTTTTTAGGCCTTCTACAAAGGCACTGATTTCTTGGTCCACCATGATGAAAGTAGCATCTTGTAAATGCGTACGACCAACTTTTTGCAAGCCTTTACCTTTTTCTTGCAATTTTTCGAAGGATTGGATAAGGCCGTCCAATGCAGGAATTACGCGTGTAGTAATTTCAAAGTACGCACAGATATGCATTGCCGTAGGGAATGTATCGTTTGTACTTTGGCCGCGGTTTACATCGTCGTTAGGATGGAGCGGGTTGCTTTCATCTAATTGTTTAGCACGGTGAGCGATTACCTCGTTCACATTCATGTTAGTTTGTGTGCCAGAACCTGTTTGGAATACAGTCAATGGGAATTCATCATCCCATTTGCCGTCTACGATCTCATCTACTACTTGAGCGATGAGTTTCGCTTTTTCCTCAGTTACTGCGCCACATTTTGCATTGGTTAAAGCACATGCTTTTTTTACAAGCGCAAGCGCTTTGATTTGTTCAATAGGGATGCGGTGGTCACCGATCTTAAAGTTATTGAACGAGCGTTGCGTTTGAGGTCCGTAAATTCGTCTAGCGTCGACTTCGACTGGTCCCATTGAATCATATTCAATTCTTGTTTCCATAATGTTTACAACCTCCTTAAAAGACATGCCGACCTTATCGTCGGTAATTTAATTATATAAAATCCTGTATATTTGTACAGAATAAAAGATAATGATTTCTATTTTCATATAAAAGAGAGGTGTATATGCGATTTGTGCATATACATCTTTTCCCTTCTCCCAATATATATGCGATGATTTATATTTAATCTGTATACATGTTTCATAGAAGATTGATTTGAGAGGGAAAAGGCGACAGTCCAAAAACGACTTAGCGGCCCCGCGTAGCGGGGTGGGTGGCTTTGGAGGCTTTTGGACTATTGCCTTTTCCTACATAGTTAATGGTCTAATGAAACATGTATACATTATAAATATCGCATATATATTGAAATCAGCGCTTTAACACGATAAAATGGAAGTAGCTTATTATATGTTGTAAGCTCTAGTTTCACAGAGGAGGTAAGTACTTATGAAACATGACTTTATGAGCCATGACCTTCATCTGCCGGAACTGACACTACGTGGGATGCTACTTGGTGCATTGATTACTGTAATTTTTACAGCATCTAACGTATATCTCGGTTTGAAGGTTGGTTTGACATTCTCGTCATCCATTCCGGCAGCCATTATTTCAATGGCAATTTTACGTTTCTTCAAGGATTCTAACGTTCTTGAAAACAACATGGTACAAACACAGGCTTCTGCAGCCGGTACTTTGTCCGCAATTATCTTTATCTTGCCAGGTCTATTAATGCTTGGTTATTGGAATGGCTTCCCATTCTGGCAAACATTCTTGCTCTGCGCATGCGGTGGTTCCCTTGGTGTATTATTCACCATTCCATTGCGTCGTGCCATGGTAGTAAATAGTGATCTACCATATCCAGAAGGACGTGCAGCAGCAGAAATTTTGAAAGTTGGCTCTCACAATGCTGGCGAGGGATCTCAATCTAGCTCCGGTATGGGAGATATCGTATCCGGTGGTTTTGTAGCTGGTATTATCAGTCTTTGTGCGAATGGCTTCAAAGTGCTTGGCGACAGCATGAGCTTCTGGCTTCCTGTAGGTAGCAAAGGTATTACTCAAATTCCATTGGGCTTCTCTACAGCGTTGTTAGGTGCTGGTTACCTTATTGGTATCGCTTCCGGTATCGCTATCCTAGTTGGTGTACTCATCGCTTGGGCTGGCTTCGTACCTTACTTGACTAACATGCTTGCTCCAGATGGTGGTGCTACAGCTAAATTTGCAATGGCTGTTTGGAAATCTAAAGTTCGTTTCATCGGTGCAGGTGCTATCGGTATCGCAGCGATTTGGACTTTGATTACATTGATCAAACCTATTATCGAAGGTATGAAAATTTCTGTTAAATCCATGAACAGCAGTTCTAGTGAACGTGCGTTGCATCGTATGGATACAGATATGAGCACAAAATCTGTTATCATCGTGTTCGGTATCATTCTTTTAGGCTTAGTTCTTACATTCTGGGACTTCGTATCTGCAGTACCTATTAGCGCAGGCTTAATGTGGACACTTGTTATCGTAGGTGTTCTTGTAGCATTGCTAATCGGCTTCTTCGTAGCTGCTGCATGTGGTTACATGGCAGGCCTTATCGGTACATCTGCATCTCCAATCTCTGGTATTGGTATCTTGGCGACTATTATTTCTTCCCTAGTGGTGTACTTCATCGCTTCTGAAAATAACTTGTTCGCTACAGAAGCAGGCGTACAATTCGCTACAGCTATGGCTATCTTTATGACATCCGTAGTTATTGCGATTGCATCTATTTCTAACGATAACTTGCAAGACTTGAAAACAGGTCAACTCGTTGGTGCTACACCTTGGCGTCAACAAATTGCGTTGTTACTTGGCTCCGTAGCTGGTGCAATTGCAATTGCTCCTGTTCTTAACTTGCTTTACCAAGCATATGGCTTCACAGGTGCGTTACCACGTGCTGAAATGGACCCTAATGCTGCATTATCCGCTCCACAAGCAACTTTGATGACTACAATTGCTCAAGGTATCTTCAATTCTAGTATGGAATGGGATTACATCTTGATCGGCGTTGGTGTTGGCGTAGTAGCAATCATCGTTAACTTGATTCTTAAGAGCACAACAGCTTCTTTAACATTGCCTCCATTGGCAGTTGGCATGGGTATCTACTTACCTCCAACATTGGAAGTGCCACTCATCTTAGGTTCTTTCATTAGCTATTTCGTAGGCCGTTACCTAGTGACTCGTGCTAAAATGCGTGCT
>NZ_CALJSP010000124.1:0-2891 GCF_937975875.1 Veillonella dispar
TCAAAAGGAAACGACGACTTTCGACGATTTTCAAAAGATGGATATCCGTGTTTCGTTAAGAAAGCGTACATGTTTAATCCTTGGTATTATAGTTGCTTGTATATATTGTGGTATTGTAGGCGGCGATGCACCAGCTGTACGAGCAACGATGATGAGCATTCTCATGTGTATGGCCTATATAAAGGGACGATTATATCAGGCTAAACAAGCCTTATGTATATGCGCTATATTATGTGTCATATATGATCCGTTCTCCTTATTTGATGTGAGCTTTCAACTGTCCTTTGGGGCAACATATGGTTTACTCATATGGGGAAAGGTTTTATATGAGCGGATACAGTGGTTACCAAGATGGATAAAAACACCGCTAGTATTATGTGTATCTGCACAGTTATTAATTTTGCCGTTACAGCTCTATTACTTTCACTATATCAGCATTGCTAGTTTGCTAGCAGCCTGTATAGTAGCGCCCTTATTAGATATATCCATAGTTTTAATATTTGTAAGTACTTTAGTCAGTTACGTACTTCCTATATCGTTAATGTGGTCTTTAGTAGATGTACTATTGCGAATATCCATATATTTAAATCATGTGTTAGGTCGTAGTGGCAGTTTACTTTGGTTCGGCATGATGAATACTTATTGTGCTTATATGTATTTTGTCCTATTAGGTTTATTTACGTACTTTTTGACACATGGAAAACAGTATACTATTTATGTAGTGTTGTGTTTATTTTTTATGGTCACAACCTTTGGTGCTTCATATTATGTGACACAGTATCATAAGGATGCATTGGTTCACTATATTCCTATGAAGCAGTGTAATGTATTACTTTGCATTGAACCCAATCACGAAGGGGCCTATGTATTAATTGATGCGCCAGACCATATTAAAACTACACCTAATGAAAGGCTTATCAATCAAGCTATACGGGCATATGGTGTCAATCCAAAAGTTGTAAAAGTAGACTACTTTCATAGTAACGGATCTGCAAAAACAATATATAAAAATAGTATGAAAGAAATCGATGTATATAATGGACAAAGAGGAGAAAAAAATCTAAAATTAAATGATAAGACTAATACATTATTTATTACGAGTCGATCTAGTATAATGAACGAAATTGGTCGCATATTACCGGATAATACTGTTTTATTTAGTAGTCCTCATGGTGCATTACGCGATGTGGACCCATCATCAGAACACATGTATATAATGGGGTACAATTACATTAAAGATATTTATCTGTGAAAGGAGGAACTATGGCACATATTCAACTCATTTATGGCGATGAGCCACAATTAATTGAAGAAGAAAAACGTAAATTTTTAAGTGCCTATCCTGACCTTCCAGTAACCGTATTAGATGATGAAGCTGGGCCACAGAAAATAAGTGAAAAGCTATGTGAAGATTCGCTCTTTGGCGATCAAAAGGTATTTTGTTTAGTGAATTTACCTATTATTCGTAAAAGCGGTAAAAATAGCGATGCTTGGGTTCCATTATATGAACTCATTATGGAATATAATGGGAATAATCCCATCCTTTTGATTTATCATGATATGATTGATAAACGCATCAAGCAAAATAAAGAGATTTTAGATAAAATACCAAATCATCAATGTAAGCGCCTTGAAGGGGCAGACCTTGTAATGTGGATACGTCAGTACTGTACGTCTAATGGTTTTAAAATGACACCTGATGCACAGGAATATGTAGCGCATCTCATCGATTTGTGGCAAGATGTACCAGTTTCTTTTATGAGAACCGAATTTGACCGCTATTTTTTACAAATAACAGGTGATAAAGTCATTACGAAAGAGTTCCTCGAAGAAAATGGTAGTGATTATGGAGCTAAAAATATTTTCACCTTTAAAGAGGCTCTGTTAAAGCGAGATATTGATACATTACTTGAACTATTTCCGTTTATGTTCGGCTATAAAGAATTAGACCGTGCTATGAGCTATATTGAGGGGCAATTACGTTTACAGTTACTGGTTAGCGAATGCCGCCAAGCGGGAATGTCTGTTCAAGCTATACAAAACCTATGTAAGGATTATGATTCGTCATTTAAACCATATCCAATTAAGCTAGCTTATGAGGCGAGTTCCAGAATTTCAATTAAGGCGCTACGAGCTTTATTAAAAGGGCTCTATGAGATTATTTTGGATAGCCGTAGTAGCAGGGGCGATATTTGGCGATTTAGAGATTTATGTATTACCTATTGTGGGTATAAGGGATAAAAATGAAAGTACGTTATCGTGTTGTACCAAAACAGAATAAGAAATCATCCTTCTATGTAAACTGTCATAGCCAACATGTGACGATTCAAGCAGCAGACTCAGCCTTTTCCACATTACTTAGTTTGCGTGAAAGATTATCTGCATGGTATAAGGAAAAGAATATCTCTTTTGACGATATTCCAACTAATACCGATACAGCTTGTTGCTTCGCCTGGAAGGTAGATACTGAAACTGGGGAAGGTTTAGATACCTATTATTATGGTGGCGGCTGCGGAGCTGGTGAATGGATTGAAGCTGCTGAGGCGCAACGTGAGGCTGAAGAGGCTAAAAATCAAGCCCCTAGAGGCAAGTCCTTTGCAGGATATGATCAACAAGATGAATATGATGATGTTGACGAAGATGATTTTGCTCCATTCGTAGAGGCTGTTGAGTTAGGCTATTTCAACAATAGTCCAGTTGTTGTGTCTCGTTCTAATCAAACTGCTGCCGCATCTAGTAATAGTGATACTGTCGCATCTGTGAGCAGTACACCTAAAGTAAGCAAAGGTTTTGCACCTAAAAGTACTACAAAATCTACGGCTAAAGGAAGTGAAGGGGATGGTAAATATCCTCGTCGTGCACCAAAGGATGCACCTACTGATGAAGGCATG
>NZ_CALJSP010000125.1:0-16228 GCF_937975875.1 Veillonella dispar
TGGAAATGGTTAGCCGCCTCAACGCCTTGGGCTACAAGGAATGGCAAGCCATCACAATGAGGAATTTCCATCATTTCTGCTTGTAACAGTAAAATCGTACGGCGTGGATTGTAGATGAGGTCTACAACGCCTTCCAATTTAGAAAACTGCGTAATATCGATGAGATTGGCTGGATTGTGAGGATACATGCCGATAGGCGTGCAGTTAATAATAATCTGCGCTGTTTCATAATAGTTTGGCGCATCACCATAGAATGGAGCCGTTTTGCGAGATAAATGAATGATGTTTTTAGCGTCTAAATCTTCGAGGGCTACGTGAACGGTAGCAGAGGAAGCACCATCGCCAAGGATAATACACTCCTTGCCCGATACATCGATGCCTGCATGTTGTAAGGTAAACACAAAACCATCATAGTCTGTATTATAGCCGTGCCATTTACCATCCTTGCGAACCATTGTATTTACACAACCGATGCGTTCGGCGCGAGGATCAACAACATCACAAGCTTCAAGGGCATTTACCTTGTAAGGAATGGTAATGTTAATACCTTGTAATTCTGGATCAGCGAAGAACTCTTGCAATTGGCTTGGTTCGCGCTCAAATAATTCATAATTTGTATTCCCTAATGCACTGTGAATGCGAGGGGAGAAGCTATGGCCCAACGTACGGCCAAGTAAACCAAATTTCATAGGACCTCCTAGGTCAATATACATAGAATGGCTAATAGGCTGGTACCTATTAGCCATTGGAATTTTATAACTATATTCATTGTACTATATATGCCCTTATAGGCACTAGTACGGATGAATATATTAGTTTTCTGGATAATTACCGAGCAAGCGGAATTTATCTTGGGATGTGTGAAGCTCTGCTAAAACGGACAATACCTTTGGATCTGCTAAGGAGGCTTCTAAATCGAGGTAGAATAAGAACTCAAAGTTATGGCCTACGATAGGGCGAGACTCGAGTTTTGTAAGGTTGACACCGATGTTAGCGAATTTGGTAAGCAATGTGCCAAGACCACCTGGAGCGTGACTTGCTGTGGTTACTACAGAGATTTTATTAGCCCCTGGGTATACATGGAAGTCCTTGCTGATGCAGATAAAGCGCGTATAGTTGTTATCGCTGTTTTGGATGTTGCGCATCAATGGAGACAAATTGTACAAGTCTGCACATTGAGGTGCTGCGATAGCGGCTACACCTGGATCGTCACTAGCTGCTACAAGCTGTGCAGCACGCGCTGTATTATCAAAGGAGCGCAATTCTACACCTTCTAATTTTTCTAGGAAGTGACTACATTGGCCCAATGCTTGTGGGTGAGAGATGATAGTATGAATATCCTCTAGTTTTGTGCCCTTTTTAACGAGTAAATCGTGAGAAATCCATAGGCGAGTACCGCGTACGATATAGCATTTACGATCTTCTAGAAGGTCATACACTTCTTTTACAGAACCATTGGAGCTGTTTTCGATAGGTAATACGCCGAATTGACATTCTCCAGACTCAACGGCGTCGAATACGGCACGGAAGCCTGTTACATAGTGAATTTGGCTGAGTGGTAATAATTTATCGCACGCCACTTGCGCATTGCTACCAAAGACGCCAGCACAAGCTACGCTGCCACGTTGTGGAGGTAATGTAGGGGACTGCTCAATGGCCTTTTTCATTTTAACAGTGAACTCATTATCTTGGAATAATTGTTCAGACTGATACGTACGGCTCAAGCTGAATAATGCTTCAAAGAAACGGCGTGCGTATAGGTCGAGGTCTGGACCTGCATCTCGAGTTACTTTGTCGAGGATATCGCGTTCCCGTTTGGCATCGTAAATGGCCTTATTCATTTCTTTCTTTGCCGCTGCAACGTCTTTGGAGAGTTCCATGCGCTCTTTGAATAATTCGAGCATCTGATCGTTTATGTCGTTAATTTTAACGCGTACTTCATCTAAGTTCATGGTCAATATCTCCTAAGAAATCAAGAATAACGAGGGCTGTTACGGCTTCGATAACCGGTACTGCACGAAGCGCTACACATGGGTCATGACGACCTTGAATAGTGAGCAATGTGTCCTCTTTTTGTGAAAGTGATACAGAATGTTGTTCTTTATAAATGGATGGTGTTGGCTTGATGCCCACTTGCATAACGAGTGGTAAACCATTGGTAATACCACCTTGGATACCACCGCTATTATTCGTTGTCGTTGTAATCTTGTCACCGTCCATGGTGAAAGCATCATTCACTTCGGAACCAAGCTTAGCACACATATCGAAACCACCGCCGAAGGATATGCCCTTAATAGCAGGTACACCAAAGATAACGCGAGCTAAACGGTTTTCGATGCCGTCAAAGTTTGGATTGCCAAGGCCAATTGGTAGGCCTGTAGCAACGACTTCAACGATACCACCTGTAGAGTCCCCATCTTTTTTGAGGTTTATAACTAGGTTTTCTACTTCGCTACGTTTTTCTGGATCAATCATAGCAATTGGCTCTGTAGCAATGCTAGCTAATGCTTTCATATCTGGGTGAACCATGTTGATAGGAGCATCTTGGATCGGTCCCACTTGTTTTAAATGGCCGTGAATTTCGATGCCTTTTTCGCGTAATAGTTGGATAGCAATGCCACCGGCTACGCATAGAGGTGCTGTAAGGCGTGCCGAGAAGTGGCCGCCGCCTCGCATATCTACCTTGTCACCGTAGCGCATACGAGCTGTAAAGTCTGCATGAGATGGGCGAGGAATGTCGCGTAAGTTGTTATAATCGCTAGAGTGTTGCGATGTGTTGCGGATTATAAATGCCAATGGAGAACCACTGAGCATGCCGTCTACCATACCTGCTAAAAATTCAGGTGTATCGGCTTCCTTACGTTGCGTTGTTAATTGATTTTGCCCTGGCGCACGGCGCTTTAAAAAGGCTTTTAATTCATCGATATCGATGGTATGTCCACAAGGTAGACCCTCTACAATACCGCCAATGGCGTACCCATGAGAGGCGCCAAAGGTAGATACCTGTATGGTTTTACCGAAATTAGATGCCATTATATTAACTCCTACTATATAGTACGTACTATTTCTATTATCTATTAGATTAAACCAGATACGATTAGAAATCTAAACTGGTTGTGCATTACCGCCCAGTAAGTTCCAGTCCTCAAAGAAGTCTGGATAGGATTTTGTGATAGCTTCGCTATCTTTTAAGGTAACAGGGGCTTCACTGATGAGAGCCATCAATGTGCCAGCCATAACGAGTCGATGGTCATTTACACAATCACCTTGGCCACCTTTAAGTATACCACTACCGATGATATATAGGTCATCACCGTCTTCACGAACTGTGCCGCCTAAGTCTCTCACGAGATTAGCAACGGCTACGAGGCGATCAGATTCTTTCAAACGTAGGCGAGCACCCTTAACAAAGGAGCTTTCACCAGAAATAGAGCAAGCTAGGGCGGCCATAACAGGCAACATATCCGGCATTTGCTCTAGATCTGCATGGATTGGCTTGGAAGCGCGACCTGTGACCGTCACATTCATACCATCCCATACCACATCACAACCAGCATCAATCATAACTTGCATGATGCGGCGGTCTGCTTGTACAGAATTCTTGTTCATACCAGTAACAGTAATTGGTTTGCCCGTCATACCAGCTGCTACCATCCAGATTGCTGCATTAGACCAGTCGCCTTCGATTTGGTAATTATCACGGCCAATGAAGGACACACCAAATGGTACTGTGAAGGCCTCATTGATGTTTGTGTCTGGTAAAGTGTGTTCTACTTCGACACCAAAATCTCGCATTGTTTCAGTAGTTAATGTTACATAATCGCTAGATTGAAGCGGTGTCGTAGACGTAATAGTAGATAAGCCAATTTGAGGGGCTGCCAACAATAAACCAGAGAAGAATTGACTACTTACATCGCCTACCATGGAGAAATTGCCCCCTTGAAGACGACCTGTCATAGTAAATGGCGGTTTATCTTGGGAGAATGTTACGCCATGCGCTTTCATTTCACCTAGCATAGGTTCGAGTGGGCGATCTGGTAAACGACCTTTGGCATCTACATCTACATCATTACAGATGGATGCTGCTACAGGTAATAAAAGGCGTAACGTAGTACCTGATTCGTGAGGTACTACATTGCCCTTTGCAGGAGCGGGGCCAGGAGTAACGGTAACAATTTTATTTTCATATACTACGTGAGCTCCTAAGCCTCGTAAGGAGTCCATTGTTGCATCGATATCCTTAGAGGTACGGCTTAGTAGTATAGTAGATGGAGAGTTAGCAAGGGCTGCACAAATTAATGCGCGGTGTGCATGTGCCTTTGCTGGGATGGACGCAATCGTCCCTGTAGGGATGGCGTTCGTTACGGAATGCATATAAATCTCCTTAATCTAAATAGGTGGCAAGCTCTTCGTGTGTTACCACCTTAAGTTCACTATGTCCATAGCTAGTAGGAACTACAATTTTTATAGTTGCCCCTTCGCTTTTTTTATCGTGTTTAGCAGCTGCTAAGATCTCTTCTTTCGTTATGGTCGTTGTAGTTGGCAAATCGTGTGCTTCGATGAGGGTTTTTAATTTTTCTAATGCCTCTGCATCTAATTCTCCATGTTTTACAGCACCTTGAGCCATGAGGACTATACCGATGGCTACAGCATAGCCATGGTGGATTTCAAAGTGGCTCGCCTTTTCGATGCCATGACCAAAGGTATGACCTAGGTTTAAGAGGGCACGAACACCGGACTCACGTTCATCTTGCTCTACGATATCTGCTTTTGCTTGAACGCAGCGTGCGATAACAGCACTTACGCTATCGCGATGTTTTATTAATGGTTTGTGTTCGAGTTGGGTTAATAAACCTGGTACATCGAGGAAACCATATTTGATAATTTCCCCACATCCATTTTTCCATTCCATGTCTGGCAATGTATTGAGCGTAGTTGGATCGCAGAGCACAAGGATAGGTTGTTTGAACGCACCCCAAAGGTTTTTACCAGCTTCGAGATTAACCGCTGTTTTACCGCCTACAGAGGAGTCTACGGCAGCTAATAGGGATGTAGGAACCTGTACATAGTCTATACCACGTAGGTAGGTAGCTGCTGCAAAGCCTGCCATATCGCCTACAACACCACCGCCAAGGGCGATGAGAAGGTCTTTACGCGTTAACGATTGAGCTGCCATATACTCTACTAAATCGATGAGTTGATGAGCGTTTTTGGAGCTTTCACCAGCAGGGAACACATAATCACAAACCGTATAACCCGCATGTTCCATATTAGCTTTCACAGAATCCAAATAGTGTGGTGCCACATTGCTGTCGCTGACGATGATAACACGGCAATTTGGTTTTAACGGTTTAATATAATCGGTGATGCGTTGTAAAGCGCCTTCCTCGATGACAACGTCATACGGTGTGGACGCGTTAATGTGGATGCGAGTCATAACGGTTCCTTTCATAAAAGAATAAGCTAGTATCTATTATAACGGATACTAGCTTATTTGTGTGCTGTTTAAAATTATTTAGTGCATTCTACCAATGCTTGGCGCAATGCGATAACTTCTTTCATAAGGCTAGTGAATTGGTCTGGACGTAATGCTTGAGGGCCGTCGCACAATGCTTTGGATGGATCGTTGTGAACTTCGATCATAAGGCCGTCTGCACCGCCGCCTACAGATGCAAGAGAGAGTGGACGAACCATGCGGCTCATACCTGCTGCGTGGCTAGGGTCCATGATGATTGGTAAGTGGGATAATTCGTGCATCATAGGAATTGCTGTTACGTCTAATGTATTACGAGTTTTAGTTTCGAATGTGCGGATACCGCGTTCGCATAATACAACTTGTTCATTGCCTTCGGACATGATGTATTCAGCAGCCATCAACCATTCTTCGTATGTAGCAGACAAACCACGTTTTAAGAGAACTGGTTTATTTAATTTACCTACTTCTTTTAAAAGTGTGAAGTTTTGCATGTTACGAGCGCCGATTTGAAGCATATCTACATTATCGAAGTATTGTAATTGGGAGATATCCATAACTTCGGAAACGATAGGGAGACCAGTTTCTTTTTTAGCTAGCTCTAACAATTCCAAACCTTCTGGACCCATGCCTTGGAAGGAGTATGGAGAAGTACGAGGTTTGAAAGCGCCGCCACGAAGAATTGTAGCACCTGCTGCTTTACAAGCTTTTGCTGTTTCTAATACTTGTTCAGGCGTTTCTACGGAGCAAGGACCTGCCATTACTGCGAAGTGACCGCCACCGATCAATGCACCACCTACGTTGATTACAGAATCATCTGGATGGAATTTACGGTTTGCTTTTTTGTATGGTTCTTGGATGCGAGTTACTTTATCTACGAAATCAAGGGATTCGATTTGACGAGCATCGAGGGATGCAGTATCGCCGATAAGACCTAAAATATTATAGCGTGCACCTTCTACAGGATGGATAATGAAGCCTTTTTCCTCTAATTCACTGCGTAAACGAGACACCTCTGTTTCTGCTGCGTTTTGTTTCAATGTGATAATCATGATAATTCCTCCTTGTAACTACAGTGAATAGTAGGGCTCACCATACGGGATAGCAAACAAAAAAGGGCTACCCGTAGTCTAATACGGGCAGCCCTTTTACTATTCTAAGCAACTAATAATGACTCAATCTTAATTAGCGTACCACAAATAGTTCCTTACCCGTACGTTGGATAAAGAACCAATAAAAGTATTGTTTTGTAGCTGTGCTAATTTGGTTAGTCATCTTTGGTTGCTCCTTTCTAAAAATTATGGGTATAGTATAAACCCAAATGATAAAATTATGCAATACCTAAAAATGAATTTCATGGAAGTTTTAAAATATTTTGGCTGTGGAAATTAATAAAATTTAAGATGTTTGTTGGAATTAAGCGTGTTTTTGATATAATAAAAATAAGAAGTTTTTAGTGTTTATAGTATGTTTCGTAATACGCTGAAATCGATTTTTATAAATATACTTGTTCTGTGAAAGGGTTACCTATGATTATTCAAATCTTAGATCATATAACTGATGAAATAAAACAAATTCGTATCGATGTGTTTATGAAAGAACAGGGATTTGAAGACGAGTTTGATGAAATCGATGATATAGCAAAATTTGTCCTTTTATATATCGATGGCAAGCCAGCAGGTACATGTCGCTATTTCCCAAGCAACGAAGAAGGTGATGCCCATATTGGGCGTATGGCGGTGCGTAAGTTGTATCGTGGACAGCATCTAGGTACTAAGATTATGATGGCCGCAGAAAATGGTATTCGCCGCGACGGATTTAAAACATGCTCCTTGTCGGCCCAAGTACAGGCCAAACCATTCTATGAATCCTTAGGCTATAAAGCTGAAGGGGAAGAATACCTTGATGAAGGCTGTCCACATGTGATGATGCGGAAAGTATTATAAGAAACTAGATACTAAATATAATAGTTTGTATTAGTTCAGTCAGTATATTAATATTCATATATTTCAAAATATGAGGTGAGAGTTTATGAAACTAGCGGAAGCATTACAAGAGCGATCTGATTTGAATTATAAAATTAGCGATTTAGAGCTTCGTTTGACTCAAAATAGTTTAGTGCAAGAAGGGGAAGCACCAAATGAGAACCCTGAAGAGCTCTTGAAAGCATTAGATCAATGTGTAACTAGACTTCAAAAATTAATTGCACATATTAATTTAACAAATTGTAAAACTATTGTAGAAGGTCGTTCTATTACTGAAATCATTGCCGAAAAAGATAGTGCTGCGATGCGGCTTAGTGCGTATAGAACATTGGCGAATAGTGCAGGTAGTATTAATTTCCGTGCAAGAGGATCTGAGATTAAACTAATACCGACTGTTAATGTTAGAGATATCCAAAAAGAAGCTGACAATATAGCAAAACAAGTTCGTTTATTAGACAATCTATTGCAGTCTGCTAACTGGACCACTGAATTGATTGAAAGCTAATATCTATATAGTTGGTAGTTTGATACAGGGTGGACACAAAACTTTTGCTTTTACCAAGCGTTTGATGAATACATTCATGGGGCGAATAAAAATCTACAGTGTAGGCCTATTTGCGCACAAATGTATTGATACAATTTACAATGTATTACCACGTGTCAACTGTACAAACGAGGGTGGCGTTGGGGACTATTTCTAAATATAAACGATAAAAAGATACTCAATCCAAAGATCTGGATTGGGTATCTTTTTTCTTATTATTCTAATTTATCGAAATCAAATACCGCTACATTTGATTATAGGTACGTTAGTAGTACGATATATTTAATTTTTTGATAAGCATATAAATTTTACTTTTTTACTTAGTGAATTATGTTATAATATAATTAAATAATAATCATTATTTAATTATATAGAATTTCTTAAGTAAGGAGATTTCATTATGACAGCAGAACAAAAAGCAGCTACGGCAGCAACAAGTTCTACCGCAGCTAAACCAACACCTGAACAAGGTACCGAATGGATAATTTGCCGTGTATGCGGATATATTGAGGATGCTAAGTACAGGGATCAACCTTGTCCAACATGTGGTTTTCCTCCAACAGTTTGGATGGATTACAAGCCACGTCGCATTGATACAAAACGTGAAAAATTGCTAGATCTTCATTTACATCCAATTGCGGTACATTTCCCAATCGCAGCAACAGCAGCTTCTTTCTTAGTACCTGTTATTGCATTGTTGATTCCATCTATTGCAAATGTATTATTCCCTGCCATTACATTAGTAGCAATGATATTACCACTTCTCGTTATCATTGGTGGTATTTCTGGTTATATTGGTAGTAAATTACGTTACAAAACAGGAACATCTAAAATTCCTAAAGCAAAGATTTACTTAACAGTTATCTACTTTATTCTTTCCTGTGCACAAGCCTACATCGCTATTGCTAACGGTGTAAATGCTGATAACGCATGGATTATGATTATTTTAGGTATCGTAGCTTCTATCTTTGCTGCCAAACTTGGTAAAATGGGTTCCTATCTATTTGCAGGTCGATTCGGCCCATATACAGCTGGCTAACCGTTATTAACTGAATAACCTTTATAATGAAAAAAGTGATTCTCCCACCGTGAGAATCACTTTTTCTTTTATCATTTTTTATTATTCTAAATCATCGAAATCAAATGCTGCTGCTTTTGTATAGTTTGTAACTTTTGCTTCGAAGAAGTCAGTTTTTGTGCTATTTAAGTTGGAGAAGCTTTCAATCCATTCCATAGGATTTTCTTTGATTTCAGGGTATAGATGAGGCAAGCCTATTGCTTCTAAGCGGATATTGGCAAGGTATTTGATGTAGCGTTCAATAAGAACGTTGTTAAGGCCGAGGATTTTATCATCAGTGATGTATTGACCCCAAGCGATTTCGTTTTCTGCACCTTGGCGAATCATGTCAGTGATTTTCGCTTCCAGTTCAGGCGTGAACAAGTCAGGGCGTTCACGACGTAACTCGCGGATGATGTTTTGGAACAATACAAGATGAGTTACTTCGTCGCGGTTGATATATTTGAAAATAGTGGATGTAGCTGTCATTTTACCTTGGCGTGCCAATGTGTAGAAGAAGCTAAAGCCAGAGTAGAAGTAGATACCTTCTAAGATATAGTTGGCGATGATTGTATGGATAAGGTTTGCTTCGCTAGGATCGTCGCTGAAACGTTGGTATGCATCGGCGATAAAGCGGTTACGAGCAAGCAATGTCTTATCTGTACGCCATTCGTCATAAATTTTGTCACGTGTAATAGGATTTGTTACAGTGTCCAAAATGTAGGAATAACTTTGAGCGTGAATTTCTTCTTGGAATGCTTGGATATTCAATAAAGATGCCACTTCAGATGCTGTAATATAACGGCTCAAGTTAGGCAAGTTTTCAGATTGAATGGAATCAAGGAAGTTCAAGAATGCAATAATTTTGTCGAATGCACGGCGTTCGTAATCTGTTAAGTAAGGGAATTGCTTAACGTCTTCGTTCAAGGAAATCTCTTCAGGAATCCAGAAGTTGTTGAGCATTGTGCGGTACATTTGGTTCGCCCAGTCGTACTTGATACGGTTCCATTCGCGAAGGTTTGTGGTATTGCCGCCAATCATAGATTGCGTGCCACGTTCACCATGTTCGTTGAAAATCAGTTTTTTATCCATAGTAGGACTCCTTTATATAACGATGCGACCTATACTGCTATAGGTCGTCATCAGATTTATAAACACATCTCGTATTAGGAGGAGCAGCTAGTGCACTCATCCATTTCAAGGGATTGGTTACGGATGTAGTAGATTGTTTTGATACCTTGTTTGTAAGCCTCAACGTAAAGGTCTAGAATTTCTTTTGCTTTCATTTGAGGTGTGATATACAAGTTGAAAGATTGTGCTTGGTCAATATGACGTTGACGTACGCCACAAGCTTTGATGGACCATTGTTGGTCGATTGTATGCGCCTCTTTATAGAGCCAGAATGTTTTGTTGTTCAAATCTGGTGCAGTTTTTGGTGTGAAAGAACCTTTCTTTTCTTCGATGAAGAATTTTTTGAAGATAGGGTCGATACCAGCCGTTGTATTCGCAATGTTGGAAGTAGAACCTGTAGGAGCTACGGCCATCAAATAACCATTGCGGATGCCGTATTTTGCAACGTCTGCAGCCAATTGTTTCCAACAATCGGATGTGTAGCCACGACGTGTGAAGTATTCACCAGTTTCCCATTCGGAACCTTTGAATGCAGGGTATGCACCTTTTTCTTTCGCCAATTCCATGGAAGCTTTGATGGAATAGTACGCGATGTTTTCGAATAACTTGTCCGCTACTTCGATATGTTCATCAGACTCCCATTGGATATCGTGGTTTACAAGGTAGTGGTGGTAACCAGAAGTACCAAGACCAATAGCACGGTATTTATCAGAAGTCATGCGAGATTCTGGTACTGGTGCTTGGTTGATGGAAATAACATTGTCTAACATGCGGATTTGAAGAGCAATATTTTCTTCTAATTCTTCGTCAGAAATGCGACCAAGGCTGATGGAGTTCAAGTTACATGTAACCATGTCGCCTGTATTTGTTTTAGTAGTGATAGTACCATCTTCGTTGATGATTTCTTCTGCAAGATTTGTGAAACCAACGTTTTGTGCAATTTCATGGCACAAGTTGGACGCGTAAATCATACCTGCATGTTTGTTAGGGTTTGCAGCATTTACTGTATCACGGAAGAAGATGAACGGTGTACCCGTTTCAACAGCGGAGCGCATGATTTTTTTCATCATATCTAATGCTGGTACTTCGATGCCGTGTAAGTTAGGATCTTGTTCACATTCAAGATAACGTTTTGTGAACTCTTTATTATCATCAGTATCGTAGTAGTCTTCTAAAGCGTAGCCTTTTACAGCTAAGATTTCATGAGGATCAAATAACGTGAAGTTTTCACGAGCGATCATACGTTCCATGAAGATGTTTGGTACGGAGATAGCAGGGAAGATATCATGGGCTTTACGACGGTCATCACCATTGTTTGTACGAAGTTCTACGAATTCGTAGAAGTCTTTGTGCCAAATATCGAGTGTTACTGTAGCGCCACCCTTACGTTTACCCAATTGGTCTACCGCAACAGCTGTATCGTTGTACAAACGGATCCAAGGAATAACGCCACCAGAGGAGTTTTTGAAACCGCGAATATCGGAGTTTAATGCACGAACTTTACCAAGGTAGATACCAAGAGCACCACCGTGTTTAGATACGCGAGAGAACTTACTATTTACATCGTAAATGGACCATAAGTTGTCATCTACACCAGAGATAAAGCAAGAGGACAATTGATGGAATGGTGTACCCGCATTTGCTAATGTAGGTGTAGCAGTTGTCATTTTTAATTGGCTCATCAAGTCGTAGAATTTTTTAGCGTACTTTACTTTGTTTTCGCCCTCTACCAATGCCAAGTGCATAGCGATAGCCATGAAACGTTCTTGAGGTAATTCGTAAATTTCTTTGTTGAATCCTTTTACCAAGTAACGGTCAGCCAACAATTTAAGACCTTCATAGTTGAAGAGGTAGTCTCGTTTAGGTTTGATATAGTCGCCCAATTCTTGTAATTCGTCAGGTGTATATTCTGTAACGAAGAAGTCTGCGTATTTTTTTTGTTCCACAAGCATATGTACAAGATTTGGGAAGTTACCGTAGCCGAATGCTTTATAACGGCGAGTGATAGCAGCTTCTTTATAGAGATCGAATAAGAAGAGGCGAGCCGCTACGAACTGCCAATCTTGGTTCATTTTATTAACTTGGTTGCCGAAACCGTCGTCTTTTTTAGAGATAACTTTTTCAATGGCTGTTTGTACTAAAGTTTTTTGAATCTCTTTAGTAGTCATACCATCAACGAATTGTAACTTCGCATCCATTTCCAATTCTAGTGGATCACAAGAATCTAACCCCAAACATGCGAAGGCAATCATACGTTTCGTTTTTTCAACGGACAACGGCTCGAAATGGCCATCCCGTTTCTTGATCATAATCTCCATTACTGTTCCCCTTGAGTAGTAAAATCGATAAAACTGTTAATTAAGCATATATAAGATTAGACCAAAAAGTATAAAATATCTTTAAGTTAAGTCTAATCAGAAAAATAAGAAAACTACAATATATGGTAGTTTTCTTATTAAGCTTATACATTATGTTACGATTATAGCGAAAAAAATCTATACATTCAATATTGACATTTAGAAAATTATAAATATAGTATGCTTAAATTTATCGATATAGTTGTAAATGCTAGAAAGTACTATATGGGACGCATATATGATGATTTTGAATGATATATCACTTTTGAGAATAGTAAAATAGTACGTGTCAGTAAATCAAATTTCGTTCTATATACTATTGTGATTTATTTTATTAAAAGCATGTCATACATGTCCTATAATAGATATATAGTAAATAGGAGGTAAGACATGAAGTCTATTGTTATATATTCATCCCTTACGGGAAATACTAAACAAGTGGCAGAGGCTATTACTAGTGTATTGCCAGCAGGTACACCATGTGTATCTATGAAAGAATTGCCGTCCGATTTATCATCTTATGATCTTGTGTTTGCAGGATTCTGGGTGGATAAAGGGACAGCTAATAAAGAGGCCCGTGATGTACTAGGCACATTGCATAACCCTCACATTGCTCTGTTTGCCACAGCTGGCGTACCACCGCAAATGGCACATGCTAAGGAGAGCTTAATCAATGCATCAAATTGTTTACCTGATGGCGTAGAGCCTGTAGGAACCTTCATTTGCCAAGGTAAGGTAGATCCTAAGGTCATCGAAATGATGTACAAGATGTTCCCGAAAGGGCATAGCCACGGTCAATCTGCTGACCGCGATGCACGTCACAAACAAGCTGCAGTACACCCAAATGAAGACGATTTTAAAGCGGCCCAAGATTTTGCCCAACATATTCTAGCCAAGTTAGATCGATGAATAAAAGCAGTACCCCTGTGGGGTACTGCTTTTGTCATATTATATATAATGTTGTCATTATTACTATATTGTATTATATGCTTAATTATAAAGTACATTAAATTTAAGTTTGCGCGTATCGAATTGGTTTATGAAGTACGACGTAATCAATAGCTTATATCCATTGCCTTCTATAATGACAGGATCGATAGCTGTTTTATCGACTGTAAGGAACTTATCATAAATATGATGCACCTCTGTCACACCATTTGGTAGAGATACCTCTAAATCAAGGCCTTTGTTGAGGAACTTAAAGGAAATGGAGTCAAAGTTAGCCGATTCTACTTGGTATTCCTTAAGGTCTTGTTCGTATACAATTAACTCGATGTTTTCAATGTATTTATCGTAGCCTGCAATAGAGATAACCTTTGGTGCAGACAAAGCATCAAAATTGATATACTCGACGCGTCTACCGTTTGCTGGGCTGGTATCTGGCAGTTTTAAATCGTCCACAGGTACATATGGTGTGCCATAGTCCGTGAAGTTAGGATCAAAGGTAGCTGCTATTGGTAGGCTTGCATGCCATTCGCCATCAACTTTAGTATAGGTCACAAATTCACGATATGTTGTATAGCCTATGAATGGCGTCAAGAGAACAGTACCTAAGGCAAGAGCCATAACTGTTGTGTGTACAGAAGGTTTTAACCCCTTCACAAGAGAGTATACATTGTGTACTAAGAAGATTAAATTGAATGCACTTACGTAAATCGTATTGAGCCAGAGAACTGGTTCATTGATCATACGTTTACCGATAAGAGCTAAGCACAGTGTAGTTAGCGTAATGAATAAGAAGCATAGGATTTGCTGTGTTCTGCTACTTTCACTAGATCTAAAGCTAGCCAAGTAGAATAGGTAGAAAATGGCTACATACGGATAATAGGTGTAGAAGAAACGCGTATCCTCTCGAAGCCCTAACAAAATCAAGACTAAATAGATGTTAGCTAGAATGCCTGTAATAATGGATGCCTTAGGCAAGATGATGCCGAATACAACAGTAAAAAATGAGTTTGGTGCTGGAGGACCTGCGGGATCCTCTTTGTAAGAACATACCATAGATAGACAAATGAACATATTAATGGATGCGAGTACCTTAAAAATGGTTTCTTCAAAGTTGAATGGTTGGTCCACGATGATGAAGAAGAACCATAAACTCATGATGATAACAATGTTATATAGAGTAGACGTAACAAGGGTGATGCCAATCCGTTTGATGCGGTTAATGATTTCACCGATGTAGTGTTCACCAGGCGATGTGAAATACAAGGCAATCATGGAGTACAGCCATAGGTACGATATATTTTCCGTAGCCAGTTCAATACCCCGCACATAGCCGTAGCTTTCGTGAATCATATAAAGGCCAACGCTGATTCCGATACTTACTAAGGTATATAAAATGGAAAACTTTCGGGTTCTTGTTATATAGCTTTGTAATATAACGATAAAGAAATACAGTGAGTATAGTTTAATGTCGATTTCGGCAAACCAATCTTGTTCAATATACAACGGTGTACATGAAAATATAGCAATTAATGCCAGCAATATAGGTGACTGCGTTGCTAGGTCCCGAAGCGATGACCATACATGTTTAATGGCAAATTTCATAGATGTCTCTCCCTCTATAAATATAAATATAAATACCCCTCTTATTATTAGTATACCTGTTTTCTGGTGAAAGCCCTATGAGGTTTTACATGCTTTTAAATATCCTTTACAATAACACTAAGAACTAGTTTTCAAAGAAAAGAGGTTATCACATGGAATTCTCTTATTTTTTACCTGTAAATATCCAATTCGGTTGGAATAAAGTAGATAATGTTGCTGAGTTTGCTGCACCGTACGGCAAGAAAGCACTTATTGTAACTGGTCGTACTAGTGCTAAAAAATCTGGTTTATATGACCGGGTGGTAGCAAAGCTTGATGCAGCTCATATCGGTCATGTATTGTTTGATCAAGTAGATGCCAATCCATTGACCACAACTGCCTTAGACGGCGCCGCGTTAGCTAAATCTGAAAGCTGTGATATGGTTATTGCTATCGGCGGCGGGTCCATCATGGACTGTGCAAAAGGGATTGCCTTCATGGCTGTGAATGACGGTGATATTAACGACTATATCTTCAATCGTAAAGTCAGTGACAATGCGTTGCCTCTTATTGTCATTCCTACAACCTGTGGTACCGGATCCGAAGGCAATGGCTTTGGGGTTCTTACTAATCCTGAAACAGGGGACAAAAAATCT
Organism: Veillonella dispar; assembly: GCF_937975875.1. GTDB lineage: Bacteria > Bacillota > Negativicutes > Veillonellales > Veillonellaceae > Veillonella > Veillonella dispar_B. Next base: position 15,733 of record NZ_CALJSP010000125.1, read on the forward strand.
TTGCGTTGTAACGCTATCGTGCCTAAGGTTTCCATCGTAGATCCTGCTGTAATGGGCACTATGCCTCCTCATGTATTGGCGTCTGTCGGTTTTGATGCACTCTGCCACAATATCGAGGCCTATACCTCTAAAACAGCGCAACCTTTCACCGATGCATTGGCTCATTATGCGGTGACATTATTAGCACAATATCTTGTACCTCTATATAAACATGTGAAAGCAACGTCTGAAGGCAAACTAGCCGTACTCAATGAAAAACAACTTAAAAAAGCTTGGGAAGCTGTTACATTAGCAAGCACCATTGGGGGCATGGTTATTAATACAGCTGGTGTAACACTAGCACATGGCATGGAACATCCAGCCAGTGGTCTTAAGGATATTACACATGGCGTAGGCCTTGCTATCATTGAACCTGTGGCAGTGGAATATACATGGAGTGCGAACCCTGATAAATTTGACGCCTTGGCTCGTATATTCAACCATGGAGATGGCTCTG
>NZ_CALJSP010000126.1:0-1019 GCF_937975875.1 Veillonella dispar
GGACAATCCTAGGGCTATTAAGTTGCGTGCTACAACAAAATAAAGTACCTGTGCTCAGTCAGCTCAGTTACTTGTACGTATTATTGTGCCGTAGTATTCCGAACATGGTTCTTTTATACCTCGTGTACTATGGCTTGCCAATTTTATTCCTCGCACTAGAGGATCAAACGGGGGTGCATGTGCCTTTTGAAAAGGTGCCAGCTACCTTCGTAGCCGTTGTAGGCTTAACATTGCATACAGGGGCCTATTTGAGTGAAATCTTTCGGGCTGCCTTACAATCTGTACCGAAAGGCCAGATGGAAGCGGCTCAAGCTATCGGTATGACGTGGTTCCAAGCGTTCCGTCGCATCGTATTGCCACAAGCAACAGTCTTTGCGTTGCCACTATTTACTAACCAATTCCTTAACACTATGAAGAGTACCAGCATCGTATTCGTTATTACTGTTATTGAATTGTTCGGTGCTGCAAAGTTATATACAGAGGAAAATTCACAGTATTTTGAGGCCTACATCGTGGTGGCCGGTCTATTCTGGGTGATGGGGATTGTCTTTGAATTTATCTTCCATCGTTTAGAAGTCTATGCAAGCAAGTATAAACGAGGTAATGCATTATGATAGATATTAAACAAGTTCACAAATCCTTCGGGAACCGTGAAATTTTAAAGGGCATCGACCTACATGTGCCAACAGGGTCTGTAACGGTTATCCTTGGCCCATCTGGCAGTGGTAAGACGACGTTCCTTAGAACGCTTAACTTCCTTGAAAAGGCCGATGCAGGGACGATGCAATTAAACGATATTTCTGTAGACTTACATAAAGCGTCTAACAAGGAAATTTTAAACGTACGCCGCAATACATCCATGGTGTTCCAGTCTTATAACTTATTCTCTAACAAGACTGTTATTGAAAACATCATGGAAGGCCTTGTAACGGTTAAGAAAATGAAAAAATCTGAAGCCCGTGAAATTGCTCAACGCTTCCTCAAGGAAGTAGGCATGGAAGGCTATGATGATTACTATC
>NZ_CALJSP010000127.1:0-4882 GCF_937975875.1 Veillonella dispar
AACTTAAATCTCTTATTTTAGGTGCTATTGATGTAATCGATGTAGACGCTCGCTATGATGCTCACAATCGCATGCATGAATATGGTGGTTTCAAATTATAATCCATTCATCCTAGAAAACAGTAGTTCATCGAAGGAGATGCTATGATTAATATTGAATGGCGTAAAGATACGCTAGTATTATTAGATCAAACTAAATTGCCGACAGAAATTTCCTATGTGCATTGTACTGATTGGCGCCAAGTAGCTGAGGCTATTAAGATGCTTCGCGTTCGTGGGGCTCCAGCTATCGGTGTAGCAGCTAGCTATGGTCTAATTTTAGCTGCTATGGAAGCAAGTCGTTTAGAGGCTCCATTTAGTCAACAACTTACAAGCTTATATGAATTTAGCGAGACTTTAAAAGAAACTCGACCTACTGCAATCAACTTGGCATGGGCTGTAGATCGTGTTATGTCTCTTGTGAAAGCTAATGTTACAAGTATGTCCTCTATGAGTGAAGTAGTAGACCTTATTACTAAAGAGGCTATTATGATTCACGAAGAAGACGTATCTTTGAATCGTCGTATGGCAGAAGCAGGAGCAACCTTATTTGAAGGTCAAAAGAATATTCGTATTTTGACCCATTGTAATGCTGGTGCATTAGCTACAGGTGGTCTAGGTACAGCACTTGGTGTTGTCCGTAAGCTTCATGAAAATGGTCAATTGGAACGGGTATATGCGGATGAAACACGACCATTATTACAAGGTGCTAGACTTACTACATTTGAGCTACATGAGGATGGCATTCCTGTAACCTTAGAAACAGATAATATGGCGGCCTATGCGATGCAACATGGCCTCATTGATGCCGTTATCGTCGGTGCTGACCGCATCACTACAAAAGGTGATGTAGCTAATAAAATTGGTACCTATGGTGTAGCAGTACTAGCTAAATTCCATAACATTCCATTCTATGTAGCAGCGCCATACAGTACATTTGATTTTACCCTTGAAAATGGTGCTGATATTCCTATTGAAATGCGCGACGATTATGAAGTCACATCATTGCATGGGGTTCAAACAGCACCTAATGGTATTGATGTGCTTAATCCAGCCTTTGATGTAACACCACATGAACTAGTGACTGCCATCATTACTGAAGAAGGTGTATTAAAACCGAACTATGAAGAGTCTATTGATAAGCTACGTCAGATCGTAGAATCTAAGTAACAAAAAAATCCAAGTGGATTAACCATATGTATTTTTTATCTAATCTACTTGTATAAGTAAAAGGAGATATTATGCAATCTTTAATTAAAGATATTAATTTAGCTGCAGAAGGCCGTAAAAAAATTGATTGGGTTTCTAACTTTATGCCTACCTTAAATACATTAGGCGATCGTTTTGAAGCAGAACAAACTTTCAAAGGTCAAACTATTGTCGTTAGTGTTCACTTGGAAGCAAAAACAGCATATTTAGCTACTGTATTAAAACGCGGTGGCGCTGATGTTATCGTAACTGGTTCCAATCCATTATCTACACAAGATGATGTTGCGGCTGGTCTCGTTGACATGGGCCTAACTGTATACGCTTGGTATGATTGTACTGAGGAAGAATATTTCAACTTCCTTAATAAGGCTCTTGATCATAAACCACACATTATTATCGATGATGGTGGTGACTTGGTAAACTTGTTGCACACAACACGCCAAGATGCAAAAGAACGTTTGTTAGGTGGTAGTGAAGAAACTACAACAGGTGTACATCGTCTGTATGCATTAGAGAATGCTAAACAATTGACATTCCCTATGATTGCAGTAAACGATTCCTACTGTAAATATCTCTTTGATAACCGTTATGGTACAGGTCAATCCGTTTGGGATGGTATCATGCGTACTACAAACTTAACAGTAACAGGTAAAAACGTGGTTGTTGCTGGTTATGGTTGGTGTGGTAAAGGCGTTGCTATGCGTGCAAAAGGCCTCGGTGCTCATGTATATGTAACAGAAGTAGATCCAATTAAAGCTATTGAAGCTGTATTTGATGGTTTCAAAGTGTTACCTATGATTGAAGCTGCTAAAGTAGGGGATATTTTCTGTACTGTAACAGGTTGTAAAGACGTTATTGTAAAAGAACATTACGAAGTGATGAAAGATAAAGCAATCATGTGTAATGCAGGTCACTTCGACTGCGAAGTAAATGTAGCTGAATTAGCTGACCTTGCTGTAAGCCATGAGCGTGTTCGTCAAAATATCGAAGGCTATACTATGGCTGATGGCCGTAAACTATATGTATTGGCTGAAGGTCGCTTAGTTAACCTTGCAGCTGGTGATGGTCACCCAGCAGAAATCATGGACTTGTCCTTTGCTATGCAAGCCCTTGCTGCAGAGCATATCTTGAAAAACGGCAAAGAAATGGAGCCAAAAGTATATGTATTGCCTCATGAATTAGATGTGGAAATCGCTAAACTTAAATTGAACTCCATGGGCTATGATTTAGATTCTTTGACACAAGAACAAATCGACTACTTAACAAAAGTAAACTAATATTGAATGGAAATGTAATAGTAAATGATAGGCTTAGGTGTATTATTACTACTATATACTTTCAGAATTAATAACTATAACCGAGCTTTTATGGCTCGGTTATACCTATGAGGGAAGACTATGTCCGATTTATTGATTACTAATGTAGACGTCCTCACCGATGAGGGCGTTCTTAAAAATCATGCTATTGAAATTGAAAATGGCTATATTACAGCTATTTTAAAGGATAGTGAAGCTATTAAAGCAAAAGATACTGCTAAGGACGTACTAGATGGTAAAGGCCAATTAGCAGCACCAGGTCTTGTAAATACGCACACTCATATTGCGATGGGCCTATTTAGAAATTATGCAGATGATCTTGAGCTTATGGAATGGCTTGAAACAGCAATTTGGCCAACAGAAGCAAAATTAAACGACGATTATGTCCGTTATGGCACACAACTTGGCATTGCCGAAATGTTGCGTACTGGTACTACAACCTTTAGCGACATGTATTTCTTTATGAATACTACCGCTGAGGTTGTAAAAGAAACTGGTATTCGTTCTGTATTATCTCGTGGCTTAGCAGGTGTTTCTCCAACAGCAGATCAAGCATTAGTTGAGAATGCTGATTTATTCCGCACATGGAATGGCTTTGATAATGACCGCATCAAGGTATTATTAGGACCACATGCTCCATATACTTGTCCAGATGCTTATATGGAGAAGGTTATCTCCTTATCTCATGAATTAAACTGTGGCATTCACATGCACTTGTCCGAAACTAAAGGGGAAGTGGAGAATGTTATGAAAGCTACAGGTAAAACTCCAATCGCTCATATGCATGATTTAGGTTTATTCTGGAATACTACATTGGCCGCACACTGTGTTCATGTTACAGACGAAGATATGGAAATTATGGCTGAAAATAATGTAGCAGTAGCACATAATCCACAATCTAATCTTAAATTAGCAAGTGGTATTGCACCAGTTCCTGAAATGATTGGTAAAGGTATTACTGTTGGTCTCGGTACAGACGGTTCTGCTTCTAATAATAATGCGGACATGCTTGAAGAAGTACGCCTTGCTGCAACCTTACATAAAGCACGTCTCTACGATCCTAAAGCCATTCCTGCACAAGCAGCTTGGCATATGGGTACTGTAGAAGGCGCGAAAGCATTGGGGTATAAAGATCTTGGTGTTTTAGCAAAAGGGTATCGTGCAGATATCGTGCTATATGACGTATCTGGTATGCACTGGATGCCTCGTTACAACGATTTAGCAGCACTTGTATACTCTGCAAACAGTTCTGATGTAAATACTACAATTGTAGGTGGCAAAGTTCTTATGAAAGATAAAGAATTGCTTACTATTGATGAAGAAAAACTTCGTGCAGAAATCACTAAGGCTCAAGAGTATTTCAGTAACTAATATATTAAAAAAACTATAGCTGTAATTGATTAGCTTTTTCTTGTCTAGTTTAGTACTAGTTAGGTTTGTATTTATATAATATAAGTTTGTATGCGAGGTACTGCTATGCTAAAAAGAATACTTCAATACCTTTCACTTTGTATCGCCTTAGTTAGTTTGTTGATATTAGCTGGTTGTAGTAGTAATAGTGCGTCTTCTCAGCCTAAAGGACCTGAAGGGGAATGGATTGCTTACTCAGGCTATACCGTTCAAAATGTAGTGAGTGCTGTTGACACGCCTATTTTTACGATGAATCTTACAGCTCGAAATGATAGTAAGACGATTTATACTGCAGATATGAAAGCTTATAATTATCAATATACGACGCCTGAAAAGAGACCAGTAATTGAATCTACTCAAATGGTAGGGGATATAAAGGAAGCTCGTCTAAATTATATTACAGCACTTACACTTGTAATGAGTGCTAACGATATAGTAGGTAACGCAGATAGCTCGAATTTAAATACAATTAAGATGGATATTAGGGACATACCCAATACTGATCTTATTTATGATTCAAAAACAGATACTATTAAATTTATGGATCAAACCTTTAAACGAGTTGGCGATACGAACAATTTACAAACATTGGCCGATGCGTATAAGAAAGACCTTCAAGTAGCTTCTAATAAATATTTAGAAGAGATTGGCAATGCAGCAAATCCTAAAACAAAGTTTATAACAACCTATAACTTTGATGACTCTATCATTAAAGACAATAAGAAATAATAAATAAAATAAAACCCACTCATAGTATGATATATTCCTTTATTAGATACTTAATAAAAGGGGTACATATCACATGGAGTGGGTTTATTTTGTAATGTTTTACTTTGAATGCTATTTTATTACTTTCACCAAGAACATTGGTACAGGAATATAAAATTCATCTTTTTCGTTATAAATACG
>NZ_CALJSP010000128.1:0-17916 GCF_937975875.1 Veillonella dispar
AACATGTATACCTTGCCTGGTAAATCAAAGTTTTTAACCGCTTGTGGATGTAGCTCACCATAGTTAGCAATCGTTACACCATTAATTGTGTAATGCGCACTAACACCTGGATGATAATAACTTTCAGTAGAAGGTTGAATGTCAAATTCAGTTAAACCTAATTTCGCTAGTAAACCGTCTACCACGCCTTTTACATCATAGAAATCAGTATCTCGTTGTGCTTGATTCCATGCGGCCTCTGTTACCTTGCCCATCATAAGACCACATGCCATAGGACGTTCATGAGGTACTTCTGTTAATGGTAATGCCTTTGGTTCATATACATTAGCCGTTTCAAATAACCATAAATCTTTGTTTTGTTGTGCAATATTGCGTTTAGCTGCTTCAATAACAGCTGGTACCAATGTAGTACGCATATAAGGGAACTCTTCAGAAATAGGGTTCAAGATTGGAATGGCAGTATAACGGCTATCCCCTTCAGGAAGCATCATGTTAGTAAGACCATCTTTATGCATGAAGCTAAATGTAATGATTTGAGTCATACCCAATTTAGCCAATGCATGAGTTACCTCTTTAGTAAGAGCTTTCTTAGGTGTCATGCCACCAGAGGATAATACGGCAACCGGAATTGTAGGCTTAATATTATCATAGTTGTAAATACGAGCCACTTCTTCAGCGATATCAGGCATCACTGTTACGTCGCCACGCCATGTTGGAACGAGAGCAGACAATTTATCGCCATCTTCAGTTACAACGAACTCAAGGGCAGTCAAAATACGAACCATTTCGTCTTTTTCAATGTTTGTACCCAAGTAATCGTTAATTTGTTCTGCTGTAAAAGTAACAGTATGTTGTTCTACAGGATTTTTATATACATCGATAACGCCTACATCAACTTTACAAGTAGGACAGATTTGTTGTAATAATTGAGCTGCTCTGTCGATAGCATAAGCAGTGTATTTATGATTTACACCACGTTCGAAACGACCAGATGCTTCGGAACGCATGCCAAGAGCTTTAGCTGTACGACGAATGGATGGACCATTGAATACGGCAGCTTCGAACAAAACGGTAGTCGTTTCATTTGTCACTTCACTATCAAAGCCACCCATGATACCAGCTACACCTACTGGGCGTTCTGCATCGGCAATAATAAGCATAGAGTCATTCAATTCACGTTCAGAACCATCAAGTGTAACAAGAACTTCACCATTTTTAGCACGTCTTGCCACTAATTGATGACCTTTTACATGGTCATAATCATAGGCATGCATAGGTTGACCAAGTTCTAACATAACATAGTTTGTTACGTCTACTACATTATTAATAGGACGAATACCGCTGTTACGCAAACGATTTTGCATCCACAATGGAGATGGCTCAACCTTTACATCTGTAACGATACGAGACATGAATCGCGTGCAAAGATCATCCGCTTCGATAGATACAGATGCTTTGCCTTCAATGGACTCACCATTTTCGTTAACCATGATAACAGGGAATAAAGCTTTTTGGTTTGTCATAATACCGAATTCACGGGATAAACCAACCATGGAGAAGCAATCTGCTCGGTTAGCAGTCAATTCAAATTCATATACTGTATCATTTAAGCCTAAAACGTCTTTTACATCAAGACCAATTGGTGTATTTTCAGGGAAAATATAAATGCCTTGAGCTTCTTCAGGCAATACTAAATCACTAGAAATGCCAAATTCTGCAACGGAGCAGAACATGCCTTCAGAAACTACACCGCGCAATTTACCTTTTTTAATCTCTGTGCCATCAGCTAAGCGAGATTTATGGTACGCTACAGGTACGATTTGACCTACCGCTACATTTGTTGCTGCTGTTACGATTTGTTTTGTAACAGGCTCACCTTCTTCAGTAAGGCATTCAACTTGACATACTTGTAATTTATCTGCATCTGGATGTTTCGTAATTTCTACGATTTTACCAGTATAAATTTTCTTAATGCCATTATCCATAGCAATGACATCTTCTACAGGAATACCAGCTTGTGTTAATTCATCGGCCAATTCTTGAGCAGGACGATTCATATCCACAGGCACGTATTCGTTCATCCACTGTAAACTTGCTTTCATGAGTTCCTCCTAAAATTGTTCCAAGAATCGTACATCATCTTCAAAGAATAGACGTAAATCATTAATGCCATATAAAAGCATAGCAATACGTTCTACGCCCATACCAAAGGCAAAGCCTTTAACCTTTTCAGGATCGTACCCATTAATGCGCAATACATCAGGATGAACCATACCGCAACCCAAAATTTCAAGCCAACCTGTATGAGAGCATACACGGCAACCTTCACCACCACACATTACACATGAAATATCTACTTCTGCAGATGGCTCTGTGAATGGGAAGAAGCTTGTGCGGAAACGTACCTTTGTTTCATCACCATACATGTGACGTAAGAAGGACTCTAATGTACCTTTCAAATCAGCAAATGTAATATGTTCGTCGATGATGAGACCTTCCACTTGATGGAATACTGGGGAGTGAGTCGCATCATAGTCCCAACGGTAAACCTTACCAGGCGCAATCATGCGGATTGGACTATTAGGTTCATGTCGTTGCATTGTACGAGCTTGTACTGGAGATGTATGGGTACGCAATAAGAAGTTTTCTGTAATATAGAAGGAATCTTGCATATCACGTGCAGGATGATCTTTAGGTAAGTTCAAACATTCAAAGTTAAAGTAATCCTGTTCAATTTCTGGACCTTCTTCAACGGTATAACCCATTTTCATGAAGAAATCTTCAATCATTTCATTAACCTTTGTCAATGGATGAATATGACCAGATTTTACTGCACGACCTGGCAATGTAATATCGATGCGTTCTTGTTCTAAACGAGCATTCAACTCTTCTGTTTCCATACGAGTTTTTACTGCCTCAAGTTCAGCCTCTAATGCTTCGCGAACCGCATTAACAAGAGCACCAGCCTTAGGGCGTTCTTCAGGAGATAATTTACCAAGACCTTTTAGTAATGCCGTTACCTCACCTTTTTTACCTAAATATTTAACGCGTATATCTTGCAGTGATTGTATATCTGTCAACCCTTTAATCGCATCAAGAGCTTCAGCCTTAATCCGTTGTAATTCTTCTTTCATTAAAGCATCCTCCTATATTTAAAAGTCTAAACTATATTATACCAAATCAGGGTTGTCTTCTTCAATAAAACGCCATGGTAATTCAGGTAATGGCTTCTCTTCTAGTACAAAAAATGTACCACGTGCCAAGTGAACAAGTTCACCTAATTCATTATAGATACGTGCTGTAGCAACCATAGTTGTTTTACCATTATGCTCTACATTGGCTACACCACGCAATACAGTACCACCCTTAACAGCTTTCACATAGTTACCATTAAGATCAATAGTGCTCACAGATTTGCCCAATGTAAAACAAGCTGTTCCCATCACACTATCTGCTAAACCAATACAAACAGCGCCATGCAAGTCCCCTCTAAAATTACAGTACTCTGTCTCATTAGTTTGCAAGGTCATTTCCGCATGACCAGGTTCAACAGCAGTAATTTCAGAATCTTTTACCCAAGAAAATGGATTTTGATCTCGTAATTCGTTGAAATATTCTAACAATGTTGTAGCCATATGGTTCTCCATTCAATATACTGACACATAGATTAACTAAACTTAATCCCCTTCTATTTCCAAATACTTGCATGAAATGATTTAGAGCGTTCTTGCAAAAAACTCAATACAAACATAAAAATGGTGCGTTACATCATACATATTGTATCATGCAACGCACCATATGCGAATAACTCTATCTAATTATGTAGTATGTTCTTAAAAAAACGCATCTACAACTAAGGATTATTCATAATGTAATGCATCAATTGGATTAAGTTTTGCCGCCTTGCGAGCTGGATAAATACCAAAGATCAAACCTATTGCCATAGAGAAGGCAAAGGACATTCCAATCGTTGGTATAGATATAACTGTACTCATGCCCGAAGCCATGCCAATCAGCTTAGATGAGCCTATGCCGAGTATAATCCCTATTATGCCCCCCATCAAACTGATAACAACAGCTTCGATAAGGAACTGTGTAACGATAACACTATAAGTAGCACCCAGCGCTTTACGTATCCCAATCTCTCTTGTCCGTTCAGTTACGGATACGAGCATAATATTCATAATGCCAATACCACCGACCACAAGAGAAATAGCTGCTACAGCACCTAAGAATAATGTTAACGTACCTGTTGTTTCCTCCATAGTTTCCATGATAGAGTTCATGTTTTGGATATTGAAATCATCAAGGTTTGTATCTTTAATACCATGTCGTACACGCAATAGGTTTTCAATATCGGATTGTAAACGATCGATACCGTTTTCATCCTTACCTACCACGTAGATCATCCGGAGATAATCAACACCTTCTACCCGTTCCATAGCTGTAGTATATGGAATAATTACCATATCATCTTGGTCATTACCCATAGCACCACTGCCCTTACTATTAAGAACACCAATGATACGGAATGGAATATTTTTGACACGAATTTCAGCACCTACTGGATCTTCATCACCAAATAGATTTTTAACAACTGTTTTACCTACTACTGCCACACGTTCACGATTCTGTACATTCTTTTCAGATAAGAAGCGACCAGATTTCATAGACCAATTGTTTACATCTAAATAGTTATAGCTAACACCAGATACTGAAGTAGTCCAGTTCTTATTTTGATAAATCACTACATACGAGCCATTTGTCATAGGACTAGCCGCTTTAACACCATCTAACTTTGAAATAGCTTCATAGTCAGAAACCTTTAAAGACTTCATAGAACCTGCAGAAGGTCGAACCCCTGGTGTGCGTGGTGCCCCAGGCATAACCATCAATAGATTAGATCCTAAGCTAGAGATGGAGTTTTGAATATCTTGCTTTACACCATTACCAATAGATACTAAGGCAATTACGGCAGCTACACCGATAATGATGCCTAACATGGTCAAAATGGATCGCATTTTATTAGCAATGAGGGATGCCCATGCCATCAAGAAACTCTCTTTATACATGTGGCACCTCCTGTACAGGCGTCATATTTAGATTTTGGGAATCCTCTACAATTAAACCATCACGCAATACTACATTGCGACTTGCATAGGTTGCAATTTCTGGTTCATGAGTAACAAGGATTATTGTTCGCCCTTCATCGTAAAGGCCTCTAAAAATATTCATAACATCGATAGTCGACTTGGAGTCAAGGTTACCTGTCGGTTCATCGGCCATTATGATAGCAGGGTTATTAGCCAGTGCACGAGCAATGGCAACACGTTGACGCTGACCGCCAGACAACTCAGATGGCAAGTGATCCATACGGTCACCAAGACCAACAGAAGATAATAGTGCAGCAGCTCGTTCATTACGTGATTTTTTATCCATCCCTGCATAAATCATAGGGAGCGCCACATTCTCTAAAGCTGTCAATTTTGTTAATAAGTTAAAACTTTGGAATACAAAGCCTATTTGTTTGTTTCGTACAAAGGCCAATTCATCGTCGGATAAGGTTGCAACCTCATCGCCATTTAGGCGGTATGAACCTGTTGTTGGTCTATCTAAACAACCAAGTATGTTCATAAAGGTAGATTTACCAGAACCAGATGGACCCATAATAGACACAAATTCGCCTTTGTTGACCTGTAAATCGATGCCATGCAGAACAGGCACCGATAATTTACCATTTACATAGGTCTTCGTAATCCCTTGTATATCGATTACTGCTTGATTCATATTCACCTACTATTAGAATGGTCCACGGCTATTATTCTTAGGTGCTGTTACATCACCACTTACGATGATTTCATCACCTTCAGATAAACCTTTTAGAATTTGTACATTAGTATCACCAGTTACACCTGTAGAAACAGCTGTACGTACTGGTTGACCATCTTTAATAACATATACATATTCCCCTTGCTTATCTGTACGCACTGCCGTAAGAGGTACTACTAATGTATTTTTAATATCTTCACCAAAGATGGTTGCACGAGCCGTCATAGATGGTAAGAAGTTGTTGGAAATATTTTCAGGAATTTGAACCTTTACAGTATAGTAAACAACACTGTTGCTTGTAGCACCCATGTTACCTTTTGTACCCTTTGCGATTTCAGATACGTAGCCTGTGAAAGTTTCACCTGGTTTAGAGTCTACAGTAAATTCTACTTTAGCACCTTGTTTGATACTACCAATATCTGTTTCATCTACAGTTAAGTAAATTTCTAAGTCACTTAAATCTGCAATAGTAGCGATAATCATTTGTGTAGAAATACCAGTACTGATAGTTTGACCAGCTTTCAATGGTGTGCCTATAACAGTGCCAGACATTGGTGCTGTAATTGTAGCATCGCTTAAATCTGCTGCTGCCCGGTCATACGTAGATTTTGCACGTTCATAAGATGTTACAGAATCATCATAGGTTTGTTGAGCGATAGCATTTTGTTCTGCTAATGCTTTATAACGATTCATATCAAGTTCTGCCTTAGCCAAAGCTGCCCGTGCATCATCTGCAGAGGCTTGCAATTGACGAGTATCAATATAAGCGATAACTTGACCAGCTGTAACTTGATCATTTTCTTTTACTAAGACTTTTTCAAGCTTACCAGCCACATTCGTAGAAACGTCAACATAATTAACAGGGTTAATAGTACCAGTTGCACTAATACTAGTTTTTACATCACCCTTTTCTACCTTACCAGTAGTATATAAGTTTTGTGTTTGCTTAGAACCTTCGCTATGCATGTAGTAGTATGTACCACCACCAAGAACACAAAGAACAACAGCACCTGCAATAATGCGTTTACGATGCTTTTGCAAAAATTCTTTCATTATAATCTCCTTATATTAAAATGAAGATATTGGCACAACATGTATCGTTCCTAACAATACTATTAGTATTTTTAAATTATACAGTACCAATTACTTTTATGCAATATAATTTCATTAATGAATAATTGATGATAAAAGAAAATGACCCTTGCGGGTCATTATATTTTTAACTGCTTAAAATGGATAATAATGTATAATCCTTTTCATTAATAGGAAATAAAAGACTTTCAGCCTCTTGATAGGAAATAGCACGAATGTGACCATCAATATATCCAATTAGTCGATTATCTGTACCATTCATCAATAACTCAATACAAGTTTCACTCATACATGCCGCTAAAATAGCATCGAATGCAGAAGGACCGCCACCACGTTGTAAATATCCTAATACAGTCAAACTAGGATCAAATTCCGTATGCTCCTTAATGAAGGATTTTACTTCTCCACTATTATATGCACCTTCAGCAACGAGTATCACACTATATTCTTTACCCCGAATCTGTGTTTCCTTTAAATGACGACAGACCTCATGTAAAGGCATAGGATTTTCAGGAACGAGTACAATTTCAGCACCACAGGCAAGGCCAGCTTTAAGTGCAATATGACCTGCTTTACGACCCATTACCTCTACAATAGCTACCCGTTCATGTGAATTAGATGTATCACGAATTCTTCCAACCGCATCAACTACAGTATTGAGCGCCGTATCAAAGCCTATCGTATATTGAGTGCCACCCATATCATTATCTATGGTGCATGGAATTGTCATTGTAGACATGCCAAGCTTAGCTAAACTCGTAGCGCCTCGCATAGAACCATCGCCACCGATAACAATAAGGTGATCAATATTATGAGCTTTCAAAATATCGTAAGCTTTACGCTGAACATCTTCATTTTGAAACTCAGGAAAACGAGCTGTTTTTAGCATCGTTCCACCTTGAGTAATAATGCCTCCTACAGAGCGGTTTGATAATGGAATAAATTGCTCTTCCATAATGCCTAAATAGCCCCGCTCAACGCCGAACACTTCAAACCCTTCATGGATTGCTTTTCTAGTTAGCGCTCTGATGGCGGCGTTCATGCCAGGTGCGTCTCCGCCGCTTGTTAGTATTGCGATTCTTCTCATATCCATTACCCCCTTGTGGTGTACGTTGTTTGGATATAGTTTCTTTCTTATGTCCTGTAATTGCTTGATTAGATTTCTTATGTTTGCGACGTTTGTCATTACCAGCTTTATAAGAAACTGCCTTATTAGATGGTTCTTTTTTTAAGACTATTTGCTTAGTTTCTGTATCATTAGAAATCCGTTTATTAAAGCATTGTGTTTTAGATAAGCTGGGATTATCTAATTTATTTCTTAGAAAATTATTAAATTGTAATTCTTGAGATGGCTCTTTACCATCTCTATTTTCCGTATCATTGGGTTGACGTCTTGCTTTAAATTGAACACCTGAGGTAACTAACTCATCCTCAATACGTTGCATAAAATCATAGGTCCGACCATTTGTTGTATCTAGTACAAAATCACACTGCTTATACACCGGTTTCCAGGATTGTATCATAGCATGTACAAAGGCATGAACATTGTTATAATCCATGGTTGGCCGTTTCCCAATACGGCGATTCACACGACTGACAATGCGAAATTGTGCAGCTCGGATACCAATGATATAAGAATATTTCTTCAATATCTTTAATGTGCGATGTTCAATGGGAAAATTACCACCTACGGAGATGACTGCTTCGTGATATAAGCAAACCTTTTTCAGTACATCCATTTCTGCACGTCGGAATGCTTTTTCCCCAATTTTCTTGAATATTTCAGCAATAGGCAACCCAAAACGACTTTCTAATACGCGATCGGTATCTACAAATTGCCACCCCTTGCGTTCCGCAAGATTACGACCGAAATGGCTCTTGCCACTCCCCATAGAACCGATGAGCATAATATTTCGTTTTATTATCATGTATTATGTGCCCCTTATTATTTCATATCCTTCATTGTACTATAAAATGTCACAAAAACAAAGACAGACTATAGAATAACAATCTATAATCTGTCTCTATTAATATTACTATATAAGAATATATATTAAGACCTCATAATCGGTTTTACTGCACAATGTACATACACTACATTGCCTTTCCGTTCTATGTCCTCGATTTCTATACGGCGTGAAGGGTCTTTTGCTTCAACAGTATTAACCCAGTTGATAAGACGTTCTGTACTTCCTAATACATTTAACTCTAATACCCCTTCATGCTCATCAGTACTAACAATCATTAATGGTTCTCCTTGCAAAGACTCAAAAATACTAGTATTAGAACTCGTGTTCGATAGCTTGTTTTCTGTAAAAGACGCTAGTAATTTCGCTTCCTTAGATGCGATATAATCTGACTCAGCCTGCATTTGGATAACATAGTTTTCTTGTCGTTCTTTCAAATGAGTCGCTTTGTGATTTAAGTTAATATACCCATATAGTGAAATACTAATGATGATACCCCACACTAGTATGATCATTACTATCTTCTCTACTGGATGTGTTGTGCTCTCCTTTAGATCCTTCCATATGGAATGTATATATACCTTGATCTGCTTTAACTGTTCCATGACAATCCATTCCAATTAACCTTTGTTGAAGACTAGCTATAAATTTACGGCATGCTTCATCACTATGGCCTATACCATCTACACTAATATGTTCATCTTTTATATTGAGGTGTTGTAAACTAATTCCTTGCTCCATAGCTATATCAAGGACATATAAAACGATAGTATTTTGAAAAATAGGTTTTTTATTTTTCCCCGAACTATTCTTAAGTATTTTATTTTTAACTGATGCTATATCCTCATACTGTTTTTCAATTGACTGATACTGCGGATTTTCCAATAGCGTCAATAGTTCTGCCTTTTCAGTCTTATATTGTTCATAGTTCGACAAGCAACAACCAATTGCTATTAATCCTACTATTCCGTATACAATACTCATACCATATAGATAATAACGATATTTATGCCATAAACTATGCCAACGTAACGATCGAGGCATTAGATTAATATATCTACCATCCCAAGCCAATCCATTTAAGCCCCCTTGCGGCCATACCAATGGCCATATCCCAATCTAATTGTCCTTGCTTACATCGATTACGACCACGTCCTAAGAATAATAATGGAATATACTCTGTTTCTCCATATATAGAGATAATAGCTTCCATATCCTTTTGTTCC
Organism: Veillonella dispar; assembly: GCF_937975875.1. GTDB lineage: Bacteria > Bacillota > Negativicutes > Veillonellales > Veillonellaceae > Veillonella > Veillonella dispar_B. The sequence continues at coordinate 10,115 of NZ_CALJSP010000128.1, forward strand.
TCATCGGTTAATTGATCTAACCCATACAACTTAACCCCTTGTATTTCATCTACACCAAATTCTTGCAATCTAGATTCTAGTACCTCCATAGCTTCTGATACATCACTGCTACTAATAGGGACAATCCGTTCTTGAATACATATATCATTCCACCATAGCCATAAGTGTAGATGATCCTTTTCTACGACTCCAGTCACGGTACCACTACGCCGCATCAAGCTGTAACAAATAGGAATAGGCCAGAAATCGATTACGTCCACCGGTGCATAGGTGTCTCGTATACCTTGTTTTAAAAGTTCTAATGAATGACGCTCTACAGCAACCATAAACATATGGTAATTATGCCTTGGATATTCCCGACGACATGCATCCATTTGGAAACTGTCGCCATCAAAGGTAAAGTAATCCTCTACATTCCATTTGATGAACTCCTTCATATCAAAATCGTGAGGATCATAAGGTGCTACATGCATTTGTGTATCAATATTAGCTACAATGCTGTAAGCTCCATCATCTAAATCATACATTTCTATAAATTTTCTAACATCCTCATCAATAGATGCACTGCGTTTCATTTCCAATGCATCAGTAATGACCATCGTTTTATTTTCTACATGAGCTGTCACACATACAATACGTTCATCTGTAATACATACACCAGTATGTATTTTCTTTTTCCGTTTCATAGATTCACCTCAATATGGTTTTATCTTCATAACATGCATAGTATGATCTGTATCTACTGCCACATACATATGTACACGACTTACTATTTCCTGATGTTTCAATTTTCCATAACTCATAACATGACGAGGATTCTCACGGGATGGATCGGCCTCAATAGTAATTTCCACATCCGCATCATCAGCTACAATTAGCTTTCCTTGAAAGTCCCATGTATTACCGGCCTTACAGTAGCTTACAAACCAATGTGCTCCACTTTGCGCTGCATAATGAGCCTCTTCTAAATGCAATTCATCTACTGCATTACTTTCACAAATTTGACCAATACGCAATCCCATAAAGGCTAATACTAATAAAAAGGACATTGTAAATATGGCTACATATGTAATAAACCCAGCATTATGGGCTTCTATGTTCATGACTTGTTTCCTCATTATCTTTATACCAATCATATATACTACTTTGACCTATAGCGACTTCATATATAGCTAAGCCTCCATATCCAGCAGTATATTTTTTATCACCAGTAAATCGATTCGTAATATACCAGCGCATATGGACTACTCCGCTCTCATCCATACTAAATGGATGTTCTTGTGTGTACCCAACATTTCGTTTATCCTTTGTGCCGATAATACGGCTGCCGCTAACAGGTTGTAAACTGCCATCTGTAAGCTTTCTATACAAAGCATGGCGTTGTAATGTTAGTGTAGTCCGCTTAGTGTCGTGAATATATAAGGTACTATTTCGATCCTCTACCGTTATCGGTACAGGATTCCATATGATTTGAGCTACCACCATGCGCCGCGTATAACGACCATCCTCCATCATAGAAACGCTATCTACAAATTTTGCATTCCACATAACCCCATAAGAAACTATACCTAACAATAACGTTAAAACGATGGTAGAAATAGTTATACTGATGAGTGTGGAATACAAAATAAAACCTCTTTGTGCATCATGAGTCCTCACCGTATTTCCTCCAAGTCGAGAGATAAGGTATACACAACAGATTCATTATCTATGGCCTGCACAGTTAATCGTTGTAGGACAATGCCATTTTCTACGATAGGCTCTACATGTGATTTATATGTAATCGATTCACTGGGACTCATAATAAATTGAGAGTTATGTATACCTTCTTGAATATGTCCCGTTTGATAATACGTAGACTTACTTTCCTCTACATATGTTATGGTGTCTTGTAATATATGATCCCAATAGTAAGCCTTATAGATTGTTAAGGTAGCCATCCAAAATACAGATAATATAACAGGCAAGATAAACATAATAATAGCTGTTGATACTAGGGCATCTCCATACATAAAGCCCTTAGTGTACTTCTTCCCATCGAATACGTCCCGTTTGTACAGATATCCATATACGATTTCTCTCACCACTTTCTCGATCCCGTAAAATAAGTTCCGTTCCATCATAAGGTAATCCTAGAGAAGAAAAAGAGATAACCGTTAAGGGTTGTACATTTTCAATCCCTGCAGGTAAGGATATATTAACTGTATGATGATGAGCATCCTCCTCTAAGGTATAGCTGTCTTTATTTAATATGAATAACATACGCCCTTTTCCATTAGACTTATGCCCAAGCATAGACCAAAGTTGAACCTTTTTTAACATATATACTACTTCTTCAGTACTTCCATTTAGAGTATAGCGGCTAGGCGTTGTTACAATGGGCAAAGACATAGAAATAAGAAGTAAAAATAAGCTAATTGCAATAATCCACTCAGCTAACAAAGAACCGTATTGATGATGTATAGGTTGTGCCTTAACCATTGGTACAACACCTCCATATAGGATCCGCCATGTAAGGCACACCAACCACCAAAGCATAGAAAGGGACCAAATGGAATGTATCGATTACGATAGCTTGTTAGTAAGAGATAGAGAGAACCAACACAAAAGGCTACGTAAAAGAAGCATACAATCTCCCACGGCGTAAGCCACATGGCAATAGCAGAAAACCATTTCACATCGCCTAGTCCAAAACCTTTATGACTCATAAGACGAAGTCCATATGTAATAGCACCTACACTCATAACACTTATAATCGTTATAAGCATAGACTTATCATTTATAAGGCTATACACTATACCACCTAAAACAAGCACTAACGCCCCTTCATCAGGCAATATATAGTAATGCATATCGATGGTAGCACCTGCTATGATGATGAGTGAAAATACAGCATACAAAGCAACGTGAATAAAGGATATTGCTCGTGATGAAAGTATAATAGGCAATACTATGGATGCTAGATACACGATCAGTGCTATAACATAATGTGTCCCTTTCATACCTTGTCCTTCCATAAAATCAACTGTACATATATTAATGTAAATATAACTACTGTATAGCTATTAATATAACTACATATGTAAATGCAAATATAAATTTACATTCCAATCATCAATCCATGCACATTAACTATTAAGACTTAAATATTAAATAATAACTATTACGTATTAAATATTAAGTACTAAATACTAGATAGCGCTTACGTTTAAGGTGCATCAGGGGCTTTAACTACAACTGCCTTCGCAGTACCACCATTAACCGCTTCATAAGTAATGGTATATTCCTTATCTTTTGCAGTTTTAACATGTTCTGTAAGATAGCCTTCTTTATATAGATTTTCTACAGTTGGCGGTGTATCTACATTCTTGTCAATCATATAGAGCTGTGTTGCATTTTTAATAATTTGAATATCTGCTGTTTCCTTCGCAGTTCGCGCTCGATCAGCGGCAGATAGAAATTGTGGCATCGCAATGGCTGCTAATATAGCGATAACTGCAACTACAACCATCAATTCTACAAGGGTAAATCCACCGTTTCTCGATTTTTTAAGGTTTTCTCGAACATGATTAATATGTAGATGGTCTACAATCCATTGACCACATATTTCTAATCTATGATTTAATCCATGAACTAGGTGCATAACAGAACTCATAATATCCTCCTTTTATCATTATTAATTCTGTAAAATAGCTTGATAACAATGCCTACTGCCCTCCCAATTTAGCAATAGACGTGAACAACGGATACATAACAGATACAACCAATACGGCTACACCGATCCCCATCAAAGTCAGTAATATCGGTTCTAATAGTCTCTCAAGACGGGCAATATATTTTGAAAGTATAGATTCATAATAATGTCCACAATGTTCTAACATCTTTACGAGTTCCCCACTTTCTTCTCCAATAGAGATCATTTGCCATATAAAGGAATTTCCAATATTCTCAGTTCTCAGGCTCTCTTCAAAAGAATGGCCTGATAATAATTTAGCCTCTACATTTACACTACATTCGGCACCATACATATTGCCCCATAAAGGTCTTGTAATATTCATAGTGTGAATAATAGAAATTCCAGAATCTAACAAAAGCGCCCAAACTTTTAACATACTTGTATAGTAAATGCAGGTCATCCATTGGTATCGGTGAGCCAACTGCCAAAGCCAACGATGTACTTTGCGTTTTATACTATGTTGATGATATGCAAAGACCATAGCTCCTAGGCCTACACAATGCAGAATAACAACCACTATGGGATGATTCTTTAACCCTTGTCCTAATGCAAAGAGGGCTCGCGTCATCACTGGTAATGTAATATGCATGGTGGTAAAAACCTTTTCAAAGGATGGAACAATAAACAAGATGGTAACAAGAAAAAAGATATTCATTAATACAAGTAAAAATAATGGATAAGAAATAGCACTGATAACCTTTTGCCGTAGCTGTCGCTCCCAATCATAGTGACGTGATATATATTGCAAGCTTTCTCCTAATGTACCTGCGGCCTCTCCACTTTCTAATAAAGCCAGTGCAATGGCAGGACAATCTTCACTTCGCAATGCTTGAGACAACGTTTGACCACGCTCAATCGATTCATATAAGGCTGTATATAAAAGGCCTCGCTTTCCCTGACACAATAACTGTAATGCTCGTCGTAAAGGCACGCCAGATTCGATGAGTAGTCCTAATTGATAGGTTACCTCTACCACCATAGTATGATTCCACTTATGTTTCTTCTTATCTACTTGTAAAGTGATTTTATAAATCTTATATCCCTCTCGCTTTAACCGTGTACCGACCTCCTGTTCTGAATCCGCCCATATTAAACCTTTGATCGTTTCATTATTCTTATCTTTTACGACATATTCATAAGCCTCCATACCTTCACCTACAATAATTGTTGATCCAATAATGTATGTAGTTGTTGCTGAGAGCCATATTGTACCTTCGCATCTCGCACGGCCATTTCTAGTGTTTTCATAGGTACTTGTGTTTCTTGAATAGAAATAATCTGTGGTTCCTTACGAGTACGTATCAAATTCGCTACCGCATGCGTGTTTAGCAAAATATCCCGAATGGTAATGAACTTTTTATTCCATCGAAGGAGCCGTTGACATATAACGGCACGTAGTACTTGTGATATTTGACTACGCACCTCCTCTTGTTGTTCACCAGGGAATAATGAAATCATACGGTGAACAGCCATTACAGCCCGCTGTGTATGCATGGTTGCCATCACAAGATGACCTGTTTCGGCTGCATGAAGAGCAGCCTCTAAGGTTTCTCGATCTCGGAGTTCTCCTACCATAATGACATCTGGATCCTCCCTCAATGCATCTCGAATACCATCTGACATAGACTTAATATCTGCACCTAATTGGCGTTGATGAATTAACGATTTCTTAGGTTTAAACTCAAATTCGATGGGGTCTTCTAAGGTGATGATATGGCGCTCCATCGTTTGATTTATATAATCAATACAGCAAGCTAAGGTAAAACTTTTACCACTGCCTGTAGGGCCACAGACGAGCAATAAACCATCATGAGATTCACATAATTTTTGTAGGAGTTGACCTTCACTATTATCATCCAGTTTAAGTTGTTGATGACACAATAAGCGAAGTGTGCCACATATAGTTTGATTAGCTCGATACAGATGAACACGAATACGTACACCACAACAGGAACAAGCTTCATCAATAGATTGCCATTCATACGATGCTATACCACAACGTCGCAAAATATCTTCAATCAACGTAGTGGTACATACAAATTGAGTGGCCTTTAATCCATCACCATGTCTCAAATAGATAGGCTCACCACATTGTAGATGAATATCTGTGGATGATAAGTGTATTGCCTCTTCAACAATGGTTTCTAAACTTTCACTATTACAGCATGAGTCCACAACGATGCACCTCCTCTATAGATGTAACATGTTGAGCTACGGCTTCACGGGCGGAATCTTCTAAGGACAGTAATACATGTGCCTCTAATTGATCCCACTGGGCTGAATTTGTAGGTATTTCTAAATATTCAAACAGAGCCGCCCGTCCGTGATACGATGTACCATCAAATTTTCTAACTAGACGCTGCGCAATAGCCCCCATCAAGGTAGCCCGTATTAAATACGGTTCTACCCCCATATCCATGAGCCTCGTTACAACGCCTATAGCTGTATTAGTATGAATGGTGGATAATACGCGATGTCCAGTTAATGCTGATTTAACAGCCAGCTCTGCCGTCTCCTTATCACGAATCTCACCGATCATAATCGTATCTGGATCTTGACGCAGTACAGATCTTAACCCTTTTGCAAAGGTAAAACCGATTTTTTCGTTAATACCAATTTGAATGGCTCCTTTTATTTCAGCCTCTACAGGATCCTCAAGGCAAATTAGCTTTGTTTCCTCTAAATTCAACATGCGGAGCATCGCATATAAAGTAGCAGTCTTCCCACTTCCCGTAGGTCCACAGATAAGTAACAATCCATAAGGACGTTTTAATAGCCCTTCAATATGATCAAAAATATCTGCACGCATACCTAACGCTTTTAGATCCTTATGACTACCTTCATTTCCCATAAGTCGACACACTAAAGTTTCTCCATATAAACTGGGCAAGGTAGATACGCGCATCGTTACAGATGTATCCTTATGACTCCAAGCCCAACGACCATCTTGAGGCAATCTCTTTTCACTAATATCTAATGTACTACATACCTTGATACGGTTAATAATAAGATCTGCCTCTTCGTTTGATACAGTCATATGCGTCCGTAATAATCCATCTTGTCGTAATCTAATTTGTACACCACTTTTAGTTGGATCAAAGTGAATATCGCTGACATGATGCTCTAATGCATATAGAATAATATCGTCTAATGTTACATCTACATACATGGTCACCTCCTATACCTTGCGGTATGTTTTTACCTCACACTAGCGTATGGCGTTATAGGTTTCGACATTATCCTTAAAATCCCTTTTTTATTTTTAAAAATCCACGAAGCGAAAACTTTTTTATTTTAGGCATACAAAAAAGGCGCCCCGAAGGGCGCCCTTATTGGACTATTAGATATAACGTATCTTATTTTAAATTATAGAAAACGTCATTACCTTTATATTGAGCTGTTTCGTATAACATTTCTTCAATGCGAAGCAATTGGTTATATTTTGCTACACGTTCAGAACGAGCAGGTGCACCTGTCTTAATTTGACCGGCATTTACAGCTACCGCAATATCAGCGATAAATGTATCCTCTGTTTCACCAGAGCGGTGAGATACTACACATGTATAGCCAGCGCGTTTAGCAAGCTCCATAGCGTCGAATGCTTCTGTTAAAGTGCCGATTTGGTTAACTTTTACAAGAATGGAGTTACCTACACCAAGCTCAATACCGCGAGCCAAACGTTTTGTGTTAGTTACGAATAAATCATCACCAACAAGTTGTACGCGATCGCCAAGGCGTTCTGTCAACAATTTCCAGCCATCCCAATCTTCTTCAGCAAGACCATCTTCGATGGATACGATTGGGTATTTACCTACTAGGTATTCGTAGAACTCTACCATTTCAGCAGCTGTTTTAACTTTACCTTCACCAGCTAGATTGTATTTACCATCTTCATAGAATTCGGAAGATGCAGAATCAAGAGCTAATTTGAAGTCTTTACCAGGCTCATAACCTGCTGCTTTAATAGCTTCACAGATTACTTCCAATGCTTCTTCGTTGGATGCCAAGTTAGGAGCAAAACCACCTTCGTCGCCTACTGCAGTGCTAAGACCTTTGCTATGAAGTA
>NZ_CALJSP010000129.1:0-8000 GCF_937975875.1 Veillonella dispar
GTACAAACAATATTCTATACAATATATTATTTCATAAATAATTTTTTTTTGTAACTATTTCCATATTGATAAAACCTTTATCTTTCATTGGTTTAATTATTACACGCCCTATAGTACAATAATATAAACTATGTAAGTAAGGAGTCACTATGATTAACAATCACATGCTGCGCATAGGTGCGCTATTTTTATTAACCGTACTAAGTTACGGTTTCTATAATGCCTATCTACCCATAACCGATCCAGTTGAATCCAACTATGTATTATCTGCTATTACAATGCTGAAACATAACTCATGGATATCACCCATGATATATGACCAAGTATGGTATGATAAACCGCCCCTCACCTATTGGGCGCTCATGATAAGCTATAAACTATTTGGCATATCTGACTTTACATCGCGTATACCGAATACACTCATTGCCAGTGGCAGTGTAGCGCTTATGTACCATCTTGTGTATCGCATTAAAGAGTCCACGCATATAGCAGTAACAAGTGCCATACTTTTGTTTGGTGCCTTACAGTTCTGGTACATTTCTCACGCAGTCATAACAGACGGCTTCCTATTCTTCTTTTCACTAGCCATCTTCGGCTATTCTTATCTAGCTTTCACCAAGAACGATAAACATTCCATGGTAAAAGCCTATGCGGCAGCAGCCTTAGCGGTCGTAACTAAAGGGCCCGTTGGTATTGTTCTGCCTGGATTAATACTATTACTATTCATTGCTGCACGATGGTTCACCCAAAAAGATAAGGATGAATACTCACTTGCTAAGGATATTACATTATTATTTAATCCTTTGGGAATTCTACTATTTATAGTTCTTGCCAGTCCATGGTACATCGCTATGTACTTGATTCACGGTCAAGAATTCATATCTGGTTTCCTAGGGCTTCACAACATGGAGCGAGCACTTGTATCTGAGCACCCAAAATTCAATGTTTGGTATTATTACCTAATCATTGTCCCTCTTGCTCTATTACCATGGACACCAGCCGTTATTTACCGACTCAAAAACATTACCTGGAAAAATAATTTTTATCTTCTCGGCGCTATCTGGTTTGTAGTAATTGTATTATTCTATTCACTAGTGGCCACAAAGTATATAACCTATACGTTACCAGCAATAATCCCATGTCTTATCTGGGGTGCTGAAGCTATCACAGCTAGCTTCCATAACAAGAGTACTAGTTTTAAATATATTGTGACGATTCCATTAGGCATATATACAATCTTATTCCTAGTAGCCAGCATCGCAACACCAGAATTAAATCCTATACCATTAATTAGTGCATTCGTATTACTAGTACTATTTGCACTAGTAGTTAAACGGTATAGAAATCGCAACGTACCATTATCTATCTATTTAGCCACACCTTTAACTATTTTATATACGGCAATCACAATAACTGTAACACCTATTTTATCTGATCAATCAGGGCTTCAATTCAAGCCATATATTAAGTCAAGTGCTCAACACACATATATATATGGTACCTACTATACATCGATTGTATATTATACAAAAGATACACCAACTCAAGTATTTGTACATACTACAGATAATCCTGTATGGACAGCAGGCAAAACATTGATGCCCACTATAACAGTAGAAGAGTTTGATACAAGGGTATCTAATGAAAAAGGTGCTATCATCATTGTGCCAAATAAATATAGTAAAGAATTTGCTAATTCACCAACCAATAACATAGCAACAGAAGTTGGAAAAACTAAATCGGCTAGCATTTATAAAATTCAATAATCATAGCAAAAACTGGCTAATTGGTATTGATAGATATCTACAAATTTTATTTCTATAACAAAAAAGGCGTACCCGAGGGTACGCCTTTTATTATGGCTAGAATTATTTCAATTCTACAGTTGCGCCAGCTTCTTCCAATTGAGCTTTCAAAGCTTCAGCTGCTTCAGTAGCTACGCCTTCTTTTACAGGTGCAGGAGCGCCATCAACGATAGCTTTAGCTTCTTTCAAGCCAAGACCAGTTGCTTCACGAACAACTTTGATTACGTTGATTTTGGATGCGCCAGCATCTTTCAAGATTACGTCGAAGGAATCTTTAGCAGCGCCGCCTTCAGCACCACCAGCAGCTGCTACAGCTACAGGAGCTGCTGCAGTTACGCCAAATTCTTCTTCAATTGCTTTTACAAGATCATTAAGTTCAAGAATAGTTGCTTCTTTCAATTCAGCAACGATGTTTTCAATGTTCAATGCCATTTTAGTTTTCCTCCATAAAATAGTTTATTGTATCAGTCTTAAGCGACCAATGAATACTTCGCAGAAATTATTATTCTGCAGCTTCTGCTGGTTGAGCTTCTGCAACAGCTTTGACAGCGTATGCAACGTTGCGAACAGGAGCTTGCAATACGGAAAGCAACATGGAAAGCATGCCTTCGCGGTTTGGAAGACTTGCAATTGCTTTAACGCCTGCAGCATCCATCACTTCGCCTTCAACGATACCAGCTTTAACTGTTACAACTTCTTTCTCAGTAGTTTTGATGAATTGTTCGATTACACGAGCAGGTGCAACAGCATCTTCTTTAGAAGTAGCCAATGCAGTTGGACCTTCTAAATGCTCAGCGAAACCTTCAAGATTCAATTCATTTGCAGCAATGCGAGTCAAAGTATTTTTGATTACTTTGTATTCAACGCCTTCAGCCAACATTTTGCGGCGAAGATCAGTTGCTTGCGCAACAGTCAAACCAGTGTAACCAATCAATACAGCGCCTTTTGCTTCAGAAAGAGTTTCTTTCATTTGAGCAACGATTGCTTTCTTTTGTTCAGTGACAGCCATTAGATTACCTCCTTGTAGATTTTTTGGTGCTCTATGTACTATCTTAGCGTAAAAACGACCCCATCGCACGCGATGAGGTCGAACTAGTCCTAGATTATCTAGTGTCAGCCTCAGCGGGCGGATTTTCATCCATTATACATACCAGCCGTCTACAGCTAAGAGACATATGTGATTATTGCTCTTTTGTAACGTTGCTCAATTTGAACACGTTCAAAGGCACACCAGGGCCCATTGTAGCGGACAAGGTTACAGATTTAATGTATTGACCTTTAGCTGCTACAGGTTTAGCCTTGATAATAGTATCAACGATTGTACGGTAGTTGTCAAGTAATTTTTCTTCATCGAAGGACGCTTTACCGATGGAGCAAGAGACAATACCTGCTTTATCAGTACGGTATTCGATTTTACCAGCTTTGATTTCGTTTACTGCACGAGCAACGTCTGGAGTTACTGTACCAACTTTAGGGTTTGGCATCAAGCCTTTAGGACCCAAGATTTTACCAAGACGGCCAACTTGACCCATCATGTCTGGTGTAGCAACTACTACGTCGAAGTCGCTCCAACCACCTTGGATTTTAGCTACTAACTCTTCAGAACCTACGAAATCTGCACCAGCTTCTTCAGCTGCTTTAATGTTGTCGCCTTTTGCGAATACAAGAACGCGTTTAGTTTTGCCAGTACCATGAGGCAATACTACTGCACCACGAACTTGTTGATCAGCGTATTTAGGGTCGACATTCAAGTTGAAAGCGATTTCAACTGTTTCATCGAAATTTGCAGTTGCAGTTTTCTTAACCAACTCGATTGCTTCTACTGGTTCGTAGAACTTACCAGCTTCAATAAGTTTTACTGCCTCAGCGTATTTCTTACCTACTTTTGCCATTATAATATCCTCCTTATGTGGTCAAACGGGAATTCCCTCCCACCGATTTGCGCCTTATGCGCAAGTCGTACGCTTATTAGTCAACGATTTCAATGCCCATGCTGCGAGCAGTACCTTCTACCATGCGCATACCTTGTTCTACGGTATTAGCATTCAAGTCAGGCATTTTCAATTCAGCAATTTCACGAACTTTATCGCGACCTACTTTTGCTACTTTATCACGGTTAGGTACACCAGAACCTTTTGGAATACCTGCAGCTTTTTTCAATAATACTGCAGCTGGTGGAGTCTTAGTGATGAAGTCGAAGCTACGATCTTCATATACGTTAATAACTACTGGGATAATCAAGCCAGCTTGTTTAGCAGTACGTTCGTTGAATTCTTTTGTGAAAGCAACGATGTTAACACCTGCTTGACCTAATGCAGGACCAACTGGTGGTGCTGGAGTAGCTTTAGCGGCTTCAATTTGTAGTTTTACTTGTTTAACTAATTTCTTAGCCATGGGTAATTAAACCTCCTATGCTTATACTGTGGTGGTAACGGATATACATCCTCCCACTGGCAACCAAAATCGATTGCTCTTTTTTAGAGTTATAATATATATATTAAAGAGCTTTCTCAATTTGAGAGAACTCTACCTCTACCTCGGTATCTCGGTTGAACATTTCCACATTAAGTTTCAATGTTCCTTTTTCAGGGTTAAGTTCGGTAATAACACCTAGTTTATCTTCAAAGGCCCCGGACGTAATGCGTACCGTTTCACCAACTTCTACATCGATGTTGATGCTTGGTTTCTTATCCAAGCCCTGAGACTTAAGTATATGTTCTACTTCGGAATCAGAAAGTGGAACTGGTTTTGTGGCAGAGCCAACGAAGCCTGTTACACCTGGTGTGTTGCGTACAACATACCAAGAACGGTCGTTAACTTCCATTTCAACCAATACGTACCCAGGAAATATCTTACGTTTTACTACTTTTTTAACCCCATCTTTTTCGTCAATTTCGTCTTCAAGAGGTACCAAAATTCGGCTAATCACATCTTGTAGACCCATAGACTGAACTTTAAGTTCAAGAGTGGTTTTAACTTTATTTTCGTAGCCTGAATAGGTATGAATTACATACCACTTCTTATCTGCTTCCATGAAATGGCCCCCTTATCCAACAAAGTGCAACAACGTATTAAAAAGTTGGGCAAAGACTGCATCAAGTACATAAATAATAAAGGCGATAAAAATCGTCACTAAAAATACTACTATTGTGTAATTGATGAGTTCTTTTTTTGTTGGCCAGACTACTTTTTTTAGTTCAGCTTTCACACCGCGGAAGAATTTTCCAAATCCACCACGCTGCTGCACTGCTGAGTTAGACTTTGCCATTGTTTCACATCCTCAAATCAACAGGTAATGAATGATAAGAATTATTTTGTTTCACGGTGTAATGTATGTTTACCGCAGAATTTGCAATATTTCATCATTTCAATACGATCAGGATTGTTCTTTTTATTCTTGTTCGTTTGATAGTTACGTTGTTTGCAATCTGTGCAAGCTAAAGTAATGGCATTACGCATCCGGATACACCTCGCTTTTTATTTACTAATCTGTCTCTTGTACTCGAAAACGCTCGACTACATACTAAAGAAATATATCATACGTAGCAAGCGATGTCAAGAATTTTGAGCAACTCAAAAAAGCCAGGCACATGTACCTGACATGGATAGTATAACAAAAAATGGCGTTCCTTGTCTAGAAAGGAACGCCATTAATATGGTAATAAATTATCACATATTTTTCATACAATTTATGCCGTTAATGCATAGAATTATATTATGTCTATTAATTAGGATTTCTTCGGAAATAGAACTTTCACAATTTGCCAGAAGAATGCTACGGCACCAATGATTAGTATTGTATCACCAATCATACGAAGCCAACGCAAGTTTTGTAACAATGGTTGTTGCATGAATTCTTCGCTACGTGCAAACCACAAGCCATGTGTAATGCTTGCCCACGCTTGGATAAGACCTATCGGCAATAAGCTAATGAGCACCATTAAGGCAAGGCCTATATTGAGAGCCCAGAACCCGAATTTCATCAATTTATCGTTGAATTCTACTTCAGGTCGAATATAACGAGCAATAAGGAATACAAAGCCTAAGCTTAAGAAACCATATACGCCAAACAATGCAGTATGCGCATGTACTGCAGTTGTATTAAGACCTTGAATGTAGAACAAGGATACAGGCATATTGATCAAGAAGCCAAACACCCCTGCACCTACTAGATTCCAGAAGGATACCGCAATAAAGCAGTACACAGGCCATTTCAAACGATGCATCCAAGGTGCGCTGTGAAGACGTGTATAGTTTTCAAAGGCTTCATAACCTAATAATACAAGTGGTACTACTTCCAATGCGGAGAAGGATGCGCCTGTCGCCACAATAGTAGATGTAACACCTGTAAAGTATAAATGATGGAATGTACCAGGAATACCACCAATGAGATAAATAGCACCAGAGGAAATGGCTGCCACTGTACCGGCACGATATGATACAAGCCCTAGTGTAACAAAGATAAATGCCATCAATGTAGTAGAGAATACTTCGAAGAAGCCTTCTACCCAAAGATGAATTACCCACCAACGCCAGTACTCCATAATTGCCAAATGGCTATGTTCACCATAGAACAAACCTGGACCATAGAAGATACCTACCATGATAACAGAGAAGATAAAGGCAGCAATAAGGTTTTTATCCCCTTTTTGTTTGAAAGCACCAATAATGCTACGTATCATGAGTACAAGCCAGAATAGAATACCAATGTATTCAATCCATTGCCAGATACGACCAAGCTCAATATATTCGTAACCTTGGTGTCCGAGAAGGAAATTCCAGGCTGCTGGAATTTGATGCGCTACACCTAAGTATGTGCCACCGAAGGAACCAACTACGAGGACTACAAGCGCCCAGAATAAAATATCTACACCTAGCTTTTGATATTTAGGATCCTTACCACCATTAATAATTGGTGCCAAGAATAAACCAGCGCTTAAGAATGCCATAGCAATCCAGAACAAGGACGCCTGAATATGCCATGTACGGGCAATAGAATATGGGAAATATTGAGCTAAAGGAATACCATAGAACGCTTGACCTTCTACAGTATAGTGAGCAATGATACCACCCATCCCCAATTGGAATAAGAACAATGCTAGGATTGTAAATAAATATTTTCCTAATGAACGTTGAGATGGAGTTAAGGTAATCTTGCTAATTGGATCTTCTGCTGGTGGAACCAATGCATGTTCGTCGTCTTTCTTACCAAAGGACCACAACCATACAACTACACCTATGCCACATAATAAAATGATGACACTCACAACAGACCAGGCAACACTTTCAGGTGTTGGATTATGATCCAATAACGGTTCATGTGGCCAGTTATTAGTGTATGTCGCATCTGTACCAGGACGTTGGGTAGATGCCATCCACGTAGTCCAGAAGAAGAAACGAGCCATATCAATACGGTCTTGTAACTCAGGCAATGTATTGTCCTTCATTGCAAAATGATCACGAGTCAATGTCAACTCTGGATTATCACCATAAAGTTCAACAAAATAACGACCTGTAATATTCATCGCCGTAATGCGCTCTGGAGATAAAACCACGGTTCCATCATCGCGAACTGCACTACCTAGATATTCTTCTTTTACCACTTCTTTAACTGCTGCTTGTTGTGCAGGTCCCAATTGGTTATAAAGAACACCAAAGGCCTCTTGCGACTTAATATCCAACATTATAGATACTTCTTTATGCAACCAATCTGCTGTCCAATCAGGTGCTTGATAAGCGCCATGACCTAAAACCGTCCCCACAGATTGACCACCTGTAGATTGCCATGCCGATTGACCATGTAAAATATCTTCCTTAGTGAACAAGACCTGTCCATCTTGAGATACATACGCAGTCGGCACCGGCGGTGCTTGATGATACACATCAGTACCTAGATAACCAAGGATTGAAAAACCAATGATAAGTACGGCTACTACAGCTATCCAATACTTTTTGTATTCACCCATCACTTTACCTCCTTTTCTAAAAAACACAAAAGGAGGGCTTTTGCCCTCCTTAAGATTATAATAGCACCAGTCAAAGATAGTTTCTGTATCTTTGGTTACAAATGTAATAAACAATATATAAATTAACATAAAAATAGGACCCCATTGGGGTCCTATTTTTTATAAAAGGCTACTAATTAACCTTCGATTTCAGTTACAACGCCAGCGCCTACTGTATGGCCACCTTCGC
>NZ_CALJSP010000130.1:0-3255 GCF_937975875.1 Veillonella dispar
CGTGCTAATATCGTTAACAATATTGTTCGTGGCGGTAAAGAGGCAGCTTATGCATTTGTTCCATACGGTATGCTTGAAAGCAACGGTCGTGAAGACTTCCGTGAAGCTGGTAGCTATCTCGTTTACGAAGATGTAGAGCAAGCGAAAGAAATCTTGAAACAAGCTGGCTATGATAAGAATCATCCATTGCCTCCAATTACGATTTTGTATAACACAAGCGAATTACATAAAGCGATTGCTGAAGCTGTACAGGATGCATGGGTAAATGCATTTGGTGCAGATGTGCGCTTACAAAATCAAGAGACAAAGGTATTCTTAGCCGACCGAGAAGCTGGCAAATACCAAGTAGCTCGTGCTTCTTGGGTTGCGGATTACAGTGATCCACAAAACTTCTTAGAAGTATTCTCTGCTGAAGACAATGATAGTCAGTACCATAGTGATGATTATAACGAGTTAATCGCTCGTATTCGTACGACACCAAATGGGGCTGAACGGGATGCGTTGATGCATAAAGCAGAACAGATGATTTTTGATGAATCTCTTGTAATGCCATTGTATTTCACAACACAACCATATGTAACAAATGGAAGTATTCAAAATTATTTCTGGACTACATTAGGCCTTGTTGACTTTAAAAAAGCATACAAATAAGATACACTTAAGACGTACACTATGTGTACGTCTTTTGTTGTATTTTATGAGGACATATGAACTGGATTGAACCAAAGCGCTTAGCACCGGGCATGACCATAGGAATTATGGCTCCTGCTAGTGCAAGCGATGAAGATTTACATAGAATAGAAGAAATTTGTAACCTAAGGGGCTATAAAGTACTCTTTGGTGAAAGTGCACATCGGAAAGGTTTGTATGGAGGTACACCAGAGGAGCAAGCCCAAGAGTTTCAATATATGATGACTACAGCCCCTTGTGATGCGGTACTTGCTTTGCGCGGTGGTTACGGTACAATGCGTTATGTAGATTTATTAGATTATAAAGAAATTCGTGAGCATCGAAAGGCTTTTATTGGGTATAGTGATTGTACAGCACTTCACATGGCGATCAATCGATATAGCCGACTCATTACCTATCACGGGCCGATGGGCGTAGATTTTAAGCCTGAACGCAAAGCAGATATTGATGCTTTATTTAATACTTTAGAAGGTAAATTACAAGTCATAGAACCCTTACCTGAACCGCCTCGTGGTGCTATTGGTACTGAGCTAGGAGAAGGTATTTTACGGGGCGGCAATATGACGATGTTATCTATGTTGTCGGGAACACCGTATTTTTTAGAGGACGAATCTTGGGAGGATACCTTACTATTCATTGAAGATGTAGGAGAGGCCCCTTATAAGCTAGATCGTATGTTGCAACAATTTCGCCTTAGTGGTTTATTGAGTCGCATAAAAGGTTTAGTGATTGGTACTTTTATAGATTGTGAAGGTGACGATGATGAACGTGATTACGATTTAGGCTATGAAGCGTTACGCTACATGGAGGAAAATAGAGATCCTGAATTGCCAGAGCCTTTTGTATGTTATGTGCCAACAGGTCATGGGACGCCGCATCAAACATTACCACTAGGAGCGACGATTAACTTTAGGTATATTTCAAATACCATCATTGTTCATCCCTATACGAAATAGACACAATCTTCTTAGATAGAATACATAATAAACAGTATAAATTAGAAATTAAAAAGGGAAGTTATGACATTACAAGAACGAGAGGCTCGTGCCTGTGCCATCATAGATAGTATGACAGAGGAATTGCGCGATATCTCCTTATATTTACACGATAACCCAGAATTGGGATTAAACGAGCATAAAGCAGTTAAGGTAATTAACCAATTCTTAGAAACACATAATTTTACATCTCAAGTGGGGCTAACTGATCTTACGGAGTTACAAACGGCGTTACGGGGTGACTATAACGGTACTGCACAGCATAAAATAGCCTTTTTAGGTGAATATGATGCACTACCAGAACTCGGTCATGGTTGCGGACATAATCTCATTGCTATGATGAGTTTAGGGGCGGCTATTGCCTTCAGTCAAAGTGCACCTGAAGCGTGGGGAACGACCTTCTTTGGTTGTCCTGCGGAGGAAACTATTGGTGGTAAAGTATACATGGCAGAGGCTGGTTTATTTAAGGGTTATGAGGCGGCGCTCATCATTCACCCAGGCGGTGAAAATGAGGTGGGGGGCACATCATTAGCGACGCATCCACTAGAGATTACCTTCCATGGACGGTCTTGTCATATAGCATCATTAACTGACTCTGGTATTAATGCCTTAGACTGTGCTGTAGATTTATATCAAAAAATAAAAGAGTTAAAGAAAACATTTCCTAAAGGGGCTGTTGTGGGGGCTATCTTTACCGAAGCTGGTACAGCGCCAAATGTAGTAACTCCTAAGGCTACGATTCGCATGACTGTTCGCGGTAGTACGGTGGACGATTTAGAAGGTATTATTTTGCCGGCTATCAAAGCGGCTGCTAAAGAGATCGGAGCATCTTATGGCGCCCGTGTTGAGATGCATCATTATGAGCCTCTCTTTAAGGATATGCGTCAAGATAAACAGCTATTAGATCTCTTTAAAGATGTGATGACTGAGTTTTGTGAAACGCCTCGTATATTGCCTGATGATGAGGCTGATGGTAGTACAGATGTAGGAAATGTATCTTATGAAGTACCAACAGCACAGCCTACTTTACAGATTGGGTTAGGTTTAGAGGCTCATACACCAGAGTTCACTTGTGCAGCAGGTTCCGACTATGGATTGGAGCAAGCGATTAAGGGTGCTAAGATTATGGCTGTGGTAGCCTTGCGTTATGCCGTGGGTAAGTGATGTTCAATTTTTGACATATAGAGGTCAAAAAGGTACAATAGATATAATATTTAAGTAAGTATGAAACAAGCCGTCTTCAACAAGACGGCTTTTATTCCGGTGGAGATAGATATGAGTGTTTTAACCGTTTCAAATGTAACTCATGGTTTTGGAGCGCGACAAATTTTAGATGATGCATCATTCCGCTTGTTGAAAGGCGAACATGTAGGCCTCATTGGTGCTAATGGTGAAGGTAAGTCTACATTTCTAAATATCATTACAGGTAAAATACCTCCTGATGAAGGTAAAATTGAATGGTCCAACCAAGTAACTGTAGGTTATTTGGATCAACATGCGGTCCTCGAAAAGGGCATGACCATTCGCGATGTATTGCAACGAGCTTTTGATGAATTGTTTGTAATGGAAC
>NZ_CALJSP010000131.1:0-3777 GCF_937975875.1 Veillonella dispar
CATTAGTAGGACAAGCCGTTAAATAACCAAACCGTTCATCAAAAGCATATGGATATTTTGCTTCAATTGCCTTATCTATTTTTTTAGCATGTTCATAAGCTTCCTGTAATCGTAATCCTGAAACCATAGATTGAATTCGCAAATGGTCTTCTTCATTCACCATAATTACAATAGATGCATCGTCAGATACTACTAAATTGCGATATGGCAGTTTTTCTTCCAATGCAGGACTCATTAAATGTTTTTCTACTAATATGGCGCGCTCACGCTCGCTTAATTGCTCAAGATTAATATTGGAGTATTGATGTCCATCTGCTTCTTTTAAAGGTTGAAGCAAACCTCTAGAAATGGTATTTACCTTTTCTAAAGATGACTTATCATTACGATTTGTAAACAATATACCATCAAAATTTCGTGCTAATCGGATTCGACTAGATATGACAATATGATCGGTTGCGTCCGTATCATGTTGTAGCCATGGGCTTAAAGGAGAATCTAATATAGTATCTAACATAATAAGAACCTCCTATTCTTTATTGCCACCAATGATGGCTTCTAATTCTTTTATTTTATCTCTTAAGATAGCTGCATTTTCAAATTTCTCTGCTTGAATTGCCATCTCTAATTGATTACGCAATTGTTTAACTTCATACTTAGCTTTAAACACATTATTACCATGACTAGGAACTGACCCTTCATATTCAGAACTACCTTGCAAACGTTGTAATAACGGTTTTATTTCACTAGCAAAAGTTTCATAGCATGTATCACAACCAAACTTGCCTACCCGATTAAACTCATCATAGGTAATACCACATTGAGGACACCGTTTAGATTGATGAGATTTTAATAAATTATCAGGATAGACCATATTTTTAAAGAAATCATTGGTAAAAAAGCTATCATCCCACATATCATTCATAAAGGAACTATAGGGAGATAATTTTCCCTCTTGTTGTAGTGCTGTAGCACAAGTATTGCACAAATGTTGTTCCGTTTTCTGATTATTTACAATATTTGTCATATGGATAGTAGCTTCATTTTTATGGCAATGATCACATATCACTGATCATCACTCCTTCCGTAGTGTATCCACCATTGTTGCGTATAGCTCACGAATTGCATTATTTCGATGTTCAATATCCGTATTTTCAATCAATGTAGCAAAAGAATTATGCATCAATTGAGCCTCACGACGAGTAATTTTTTCTGCTTGTAGTAATTGAAATAATGATTGGTCTACATCTTTTATATCAATTAAATGATCTACTGTATTTTGACCTTCATAAATACGATAGGTTGTTACAGCTGGTAGAGAATCAGAACTTTCTGGATTTAATTTTGTGATTCGAATATATCCACCTAATCCACGTCTTGATTCAACATCAAATCCGCGTTCATTAGAAAATCGTGTACTTAGTACATAACTAATTTGCGATGGTGCACAATCTAGTTCATCGGCTAATTCGTTACGTTTTAAAATTAATTTCTCTTGTTCTTCACGCATACGATCCAATATAAACTTTTCTATTTTATCAGCTATCATACTCATAAAAAACACCTCTTTAACATTTTATTTAATATATATTTTGACTATTTGCTTTTTACATACATCTATTATATTTGACTTTTTGACTTTAGTCAATATAAAGGTCAAATTTCTATACTATACATTTGACCTTTTAATACATCCCCCTATAATTGGACTTAATCTTAAATTATAGGTATAATAAATGAGATATATTTTTATGAAAGAAGGTGTTGTTATGGCAGAAGCATTAGGACAAGAACTGTTAATTGATTTATATTCCTGCGATGAAGATGCAATTTCATCCGCTACAGCTGTACAAGAAAGTGTAGCAACTGCATTTGATTTAGCTGACCTTGATGTTGATGAAATCAGTTGTCAAGTTATGGACGAGGAGATCGCCCTCCTATCTGTTGCACCAGGCTTTCACTTTACATTGCACACATATCCTGCTCTAGGCTATGTGGCTGTTGATTTGTATTCTTTTGAGCAATCCTTACCGCTTACATTGATTATGAAAGCGTTGCGTAAGTCTTTCAGAGCTGAAAAGGTAAAAGCAACAAGTGTACAACGTGGCGACTTTGGTAACGAACGTGATATGAAGCCACGTCGCAAAACTAAGATTACTACACTTGGTCGTGTTTCTCGTACACGTATTCAACTCAAACAAACAGGCGGCAAATTGAAAAAACAAAGTGCTAAGGTTATCAAAACATTAGCTAAAAAAAGCGGCCTAAAAAAATAGTACAAAGGACTAACCTTATTGGTTAGTCCTTTTATTAGATAGATACAAAAAGGCTAGAGGAAATCCCTCTAGCCTTTTTAAGGTTAATATTTTATTTATAATAGCTTATCTACGAACCATCATTTCTTCAAGGTCAAGAACATCAGCAATTTCATCAACATCATCACAAATGTATTCTGCATCAGCTTCTTTTAGTTCAGCTTCTGTACCATAACCATATGTAACACCGATAGAAATACAACCAAGTTCGTTAGCTGCCTCTACATCATACTTACGATCGCCTACCATAAAGGCCAAACGACGACCATTTTCATCAGTTAAAGGATTGCCACAAAGTTTAAGAGCTTTTTCAAGAATCTCTTTCTTATGCAATAAACCACTTTCATAATTAGCACCTACAATTACATCAAAATAAGGTGTTAATTCAAAGTGATCTAAAATATCCTTAGCATAATGCTCAGGCTTTGCTGTAGCAACGGCAATAGTATATTGTTCTGTTTTGCATTTAGCCAACAAGTCTACAATATTCGGATACACTTGATTTTCAAATTTACCGATTGTACCATATCGTTCACGGAATTTAAAGTACGTTTCTTCCGCTTGGTCAAAGGTCATGCCACAATGCTCTTGAAAAGCATCTACCAATGGTGGTCCTAAAAATAATTGCAATGTTTCTTCATCAGGAACATCATAGCCAAAATGTTCCAATGCAAATTTAATACTTTTAAGAATACCTTCTTGAGAATCTGTTAAAGTTCCATCTAAATCAAATAATATTGTTTTCTTCATATTATTTCTTTAAAGCCTCTTTTAATGTATGCCATGCAATGTTTCTTAGTAGCAACAAACAGGACTTTCTTACCTGATTTTGCGATTTGTTTCAGTGCATCAGCAGCTTCATCTACTTTAGCAACTGTTTTATGGAGGTCAATGATATGGATACCATTGCGTTCCATGAAAATATAAGGAGCCATTGAGGGATTCCACTTTCTCTTAAGGTGTCCGAAGTGGCAACCGGCTTCCAATAATGTATCGAAATTAGTTCTAGACATTTTGTTATTCTTTAAATCGTTTACTTTCTTTTTTGTTTATCTCAACCAACCATCGGGTAGTCCGCTACCAAGTAGAGTCCCGCTGGTTTAGATACTAAACGCTTCTTAACCAGTTCCAAGTAAAACCGGATATTAACGTTTACTGAACTGGAATCTACGACGTGCTTTGGGCTGACCCGGTTTCTTACGTTCTACAGAACGAGAATCACGTGTCATGAAGCCTTCTGAACGAAGAGCTGTTTTATCTTCAGGGTTGATTTTAACCAGCGCACGGGCGATAGCCAGACGCAAAGCCTGTGACTGACCTGTAAAACCACCACCGTAAAGATTTACTTTGATATCATATTTTTCAGCAGCCTCCAGCTTGTTCAAAGGCTGTTTTACTACATACTGAAGAATAGTTGATGGAAAGTACTGTGCAAGGTCTCTCTTGTTAATAGTAATCTTTCCTG
>NZ_CALJSP010000132.1:0-2067 GCF_937975875.1 Veillonella dispar
AAATACAACGATCTTTATTATAACCAAAAGATACATCCGTAAAGGTAATATCTCGATTAGCATTGAATGGTTTTGGTGCCTTTGGGTCTACCACAGGCATTGGCTCATTGGCGAGTGCCATAAGACGACTCGTAGCCACCTTACTTTCAGCACCATGATGAACAGCCGCAATCATAGGTTGTAACGCTTCAAACCAAGCTTGTGTACCAATGGCAGCAACCGCTACCATAACACTAGCCCAAGCGCCTGTCAAAGCATTGGCAGCCAATATAGCTACAATGACAACAGTAATTTGCACACCACCTAGGAACAGCGTATTCCCTAAGTTCATGCCACGCTCAATAATACCCTTATTAGCATCCACAGTATGCATCATATGTTGAATACGATGATAGACTAAATCTTCATTACCATAGCTAATGACATCCTCCAAACTATCCATAGTATCACTTAATAGTGATTTATACTCCCCTTGTTGCGGTCCAATCGCAGTCAATGATTGTTTATTATGAGCATATACAACTATAGGCAATACAAAACCTAATATTAAAGCCGACAAAACTATAGGTGTAACCAAAGTGCTATCAATGGTAGAAACACCATAGGCTACTAAAACAGTTAAAGCAATGGCTGCTACAGGAGGAATTAATGTGCGCAAGTAGAAGAATTGTAATACCTCTATATCACCCATAATACGGCCTAACATATCCCCAGCACCAAAGTGTTTAAGAATAGCTGGTGCTAATGGTTCCAAATGAGCATAGAACCATACACGCAAACCATATAATCCTTGGAATGCCATCCGATGAGATGTATAGCGCTCAAAATAACGACATACGGCACGGCTAACGCCGAAGAATCGAACCCCTACAATGGCAAGGCTCAAATAGGTAAGGCCTGGTTGCAATGCAGCTGAGGCCAATAACCATGCAGACACAGTTAAAAGTCCTACATTCATAAATACTGTTAAGAATGTAAAAATCAAAGCTAATACTAAAGACCACTTTGCAGGACTTAATACAGAAAAGAGTAATCTCCATCCTTCTAAGCCCATATTAGACGTTGACACTTCAGATGTATGTGTATTGTTTCCTACTACATGAGCACCTTTTTTATCAACAGGAATTGAATGATCTAGCTCATCTCTATCTTGAATATCAAATGATTTCCCTGTTTGCAACTGCTCTTCAATAGTTGAAGAAAATTCGCCTAAACCAGAGGTGACAAGGTCTTTAAAATATCCCTCTACCGCAATAAGCTCTTCATAAGAGCCTTGTTGAATAATGCGCCCCTGTTTTAAAACGTATAACGTAGAAGCCCAGTGCATCGTTTGTAGGCGATGGCCAATAATAATAACAATTTTATTCTCCATCAAACGTTGGATAGCACTACTTATGATAGATTCTGTTTTTACATCAAGATGTGCCGTTACCTCATCGAGAATTAACACTTGCCCTTTTCGTAAGAACGCACGTGCTAACGCCACCCGTTGACGTTCGCCACCACTAAGACCTAAGCCACCTTCACCAATAATCGTATCAAGACCATCTTGTTGTCTATTAATCACATCCAGTAGCTGTACTTCTTTACATGCCTCTATGATTTCTTCATCACTTACATTCATTCCAAAGGATAATACATCGCGTAAGGTTCCTTTCATGATATGAGGATGCTGGGATACATAGGTGATTTGTTGGCGCCACCACTCAACATCGATGTCACAAACATCAAGACCATCAATGACAACAGCACCTTTAGGAGCAGTTAAAAAGCCTCCAATAATATGAGCGATTGTAGATTTCCCGGCTCCACTTTCACCAACAAGCATAATCGGAGAATTGCGTTTAGCCTCTAATGAAATATGTTGTACCCCATTTTCACTATCTTCATAGGTAAAGGTTAAATCCTTAATTTCAATAGCTTGTATAGGCCCTTGAAGTTTAGATTGCCCACCTACAGGTAACGATGGCTGGCGATTCATAAACTCTTCGTATTTTAAAATGGAGGTCTTCCCTGCCATTCCCGTATGGAATGCAGCCCCCAGTTGTCTAAATGGCGTATAGAATT
>NZ_CALJSP010000133.1:0-1132 GCF_937975875.1 Veillonella dispar
CAAAACCGTGTACCCCACACAGCCCCAAATGGCCCCGATGGGGTCGCCGCTGGTGCAGCTTTACTAACTCAAGTCCGAGCAATATAGATGTACCCATGCCGCGGCTTGTTGTAATATTTCCATCGGTAACAACTGGAACGGCCTTAAACTTAGCTCCCTTTAACTGGTCTTCAAAGCCTGGATAACATGTTGCATTCTTTCCTTCCAAAATGCCTAAAATGCCAAGTGCACTCGGCGCTGCACAGATTGCTGCAATACGTCCGCCCTTTGCATTGTGTGAAACAAGCAGCTTAGAAAGCTCTTCGCACGCTTTTAAGTTCTTAGTTCCAACACCTCCGCCCGGCAAAAATAAAGTATCTGCTGCATCAACAAAAATATCTTTTAGCATGACATCATTTTTAATTCCAATTCCATGAGAGCCCTGTGTCATATCTTTATTATGTATAGAAACAAGCTCTACCTCTTCTCCTGCTCTTCTAAGAAGATCAATCACTGCTAATGCCTCAACCTCTTCACAGCCATCTGCCATAAATGCGTAAACCATATTTTTTTCCTGCCTTTCTTTTTTTGACCTCAGTATAAAAAATCTTGATGAATATGTCAACATGGGATATACTGATTTCTGAAAATCATTATAGGCGTTCACGGTTCGCAAACTTTTCTCGTGAACTTCAATAACCAATAGAAAGGTCTGGTATTTATTATGGAAATTGAACGTAAATTTGTCCCAGTCAAGCTTCCTGACAATTTAGAATCATATCCCCACACACGCATCGAACAGGGATATCTGTGTACTGCCCCTGTCGTGCGCGTGCGAAGAGACGGTGATTCTTATTATATGACATACAAAGGCGCTGGCATGATGGTTCGTGAGGAATATAACCTGCCGCTTACAAAAGAAGCCTATGAGCATCTTATTGTAAAAGCTGACGGCACTGTAATTTCAAAGACACGCTACCGCATCCCGATTGGTAACGATCTGACTGCCGAGCTAGATATTTTTGACGGTGCTTTAAACGGTGTACTGCTCGTTGAGGTTGAGTTTCCTGATGAATCTGCTGCCAGAAGCTTTATTCCTCCAAAATGGTTTGGCGAGGATGTAACTCTTGATCCGCGCTACCACAACAGCAAC
>NZ_CALJSP010000134.1:0-39108 GCF_937975875.1 Veillonella dispar
TGCATGTGTTAAGCACGCCGCCAGCGTTCGTCCTGAGCCAGGATCAAACTCTCCAAGATATCTTGAAGCTATTTGAATAGCTCATTATTTGTTGTCGTTACATTTAAGTAACTTTGAATTATGGTTGGTTTTGACTTTGTCAAAACCCGCACTCTGGCATATGTTCAATCATATGATTGATTACCTATCATTGTTCAGTTTTCAAAGATCTGTACCAGTTTCCACGACCTCTTTCGAAGTGTTTCATCAACTGGCGACTTGATTATTCTATCAAGTTCAGCTCATTCCGTCAAGCACTTTTTCAAAACTTTTTTAGAAGTTTTTTGCTTGTCGTTTGTGCTGTGTCCTAACGACTTGTATAAGTATAGCATAAATAAAAATATCGTCAACACATAAAGTGGCCATTTTTACAACTTCATTTTATTTTCACTACACATTTCAAAAATTACTTCTAATTTCGACAAATTTAAGGATTTAAATTTTATAACACTATTTTCTCTTTTATCTTTATTCATATTATTTTTAAGTACTATCTTATAAACCTATAAGCTTATAACTGTTTGATAAAAGAAAAATCCTTAGAACATACCATAAAATACATTCTAAGGATTGATTATTATATTGTGTCTAATAGTCTAATACGGTTAGTAGCTTTTACTATATCACTATATTTGTTTTACAGTTCTAGAGGCGTATACCTCTTTATCCATATATGATATAAAGCCAACGCTACAATCATTGTCACCGCTGTAAACATATAAAGATACTGATATCCTACAGCACTAGCTAACAGAGCAAGAATGACAGATCCCGCCCCCACACTTATATCTAATGCTAAAAAATATGTTGCTGTCGATACCCCAGCCCGTTCTATTGGTGCTGATTGAATGGCTAACGCTTGAAATGCTGGTTGTGCTGCACCATAACCTAAACCTAACAAAGGGGCCGTTAATATTATGGTTAATGGCGTAGTAGCTATTCCTAACGCTAATAGTCCTAGTATAAAGAGTACTAGGCCTGGGTAGATAATATATTTAGAGCCATACCGAGCATATGCTTTTCCTACTAGAGGTCGACTGATTATGATCATTACAGCAAAGATAGCAAAAAATGCACTGCCCCAAATACCAGAACCCATACTATTTAACTCAATGGGAATAAATACTAACACACCAGAATAGGTAAAGCCAATAAACAGTCCCATTAAAGCCCAAGGCAAACTTCTTTTTTCAATAAATTGAGATATATGCCACCCTTTGTGAGTAGATGGTTTAGGCATTGCTAATTCTTTTGATAAGGGAATACTATTACTCAATACTAGGACTAACCCTGTCATAATAGTTAAGAAAAGATAGAGAGCTATACTACCATATGAAGCAAGTGCATATAAGCCTATTGCAGGCCCCAACACCATTGCCACATTCGAAAAGATAGCAAACATATTGATGCCCTCCCCCTTTCGATTAGGAGGTAACACCAATACCGCCAACGCCGCCATTACAGTTGTGCCTAAAGCAAATACAACACCATGTAGCCCCCGCAATACAAAGATGGCTTCTAAAGAGGTTGTAAAATTAAAGAGCCCCATAATGATGAAAAATAAAGCAGTTGATAGTAGTAATACAACTCGTTTGTTAAAGCCATCAATCAAGCGACCTGCAAAGAGCCTACATACAATTGTTCCTATTTGAAAATAGGTCATCGCTAATCCCGCATCTAAATCACTTCCACTTAATTCAGAGGTTATAACTATCGGCAAGGCTGCTACGAGAACATATTGTGTCATATATAAAATGCCACTGCTTATACCATAGTTTATAAAAGCAGGGCTCCATAATCGATTTGAATCCATTTATCTATCCCCTTTTCAACATTGTGTTACTTTGCTATTTTACGCCCCATATACAAAGAATTCAATAAGTATAGACCTTACTATATACATATCCTATACATATATGTATGAGTTATCCATGGTAATAATTTATTAGTAGATGATAAATAAAAAGAACCTCTCTGAATATAATACAGAGAGGTTCTTATACTTTTACCAACAATAGGTAAAAGCATTATATATTATTGTTGATTGCGGATATCGTTTTTGTTGCGACTCTTCCACATAACCCATAAGGATGTAGCTACGCAGATAGAGGAGTACGCACCACTAGCGAAACCAATAATCATACAAAGAGCAAAGTTCTTCGTAGTGTCCCCACCGAATAAATAAAGGGATACACAGGCAAACATAACGGTAGCCAATGTATAGAAACTACGGTGAATACTTTGTGTAATAGACGCATTCGCAAGATCTGCAAATGTGTCAGAACGTTTATGTGTATGTGTATTTTCACGAACACGGTCAAAGATAACTACAGATTCATTCATGGAGTAACCTACAACCGTAAGAATAGCCGCCAAGAAAGACGCATCAATTTCTAATTGGAAATAAGAGAATACCCCAAGAACCATAATCAAATCATGGAAAATTGCAACGAGAGCAGAAATAGCAACTTTATATTCAAAACGATAAGAAATATATAATGCTAATGCCGCAAACGCTATAACAAGATTTAACAACGCATGTTCTGTAACTTCAGAACCAATTACAGCACCTACAGTTTCAATACGTTTAACTGTATTGTTACCGATAGATTTAGTCAAAGATTCAATCACAGCGGCACTTTCACTAGGTTCAAGATTACGTGTACGAATCATTACGTCTTCGCCCGCTGTATCACCAGTAGTATCTCCAGAAAGCTGAATTTGTGCGTTTTCAAGATTATATTCTTTTAGGACGTCACGAACTTGACTAACCTCTACAGGCTGATCAAATACAACTTCAACAATCGTACCACCAGTATAATCAATACCAAAGTTAAAACCTTTAGTAAAGATGGAAATCAAACTGATAATAACAAGTGTGGAGGAAATTGCAAACCACCAACGATGATGCTTAATTACGTCTAATGTCATTTGCGTTTACCTCCTTTCAAAGATTTTGGTGCAAATGCGTCAGCACTTGTGCTTGGAGAGATATTCGCACCAAACCAGAATGGATGGTTCGTAAAGTTACAGTCAATAAGTAAGCGTAATAAGAAATGGCTCACAGTAATCGCTGTGAACATACTTACAACAACACCTACGCCTAAGCTGATAGCGAAACCTTTTACAGGGCCAGAGCCTAAGATTGTCAAGATAGCAGCAGTAATGATAACGGATACGTTCGCATCTGTAATTGTTGCTAAAGCACGACTGAAACCAGCTTCCATGGCTACACGCATGGACTTACCGGAGAACACCTCTTCTTTGAAACGTTCAAAGATAAGAATGTTCGCATCTACAGCAACACCCATGGATAAGATAATACCAGCGATACCTGGCAATGTCATAGTTGCATTAAAGCCTTTACCTAATACGAGCAATAAGAGCATAACATATACAAGTAATGCAATATTAGCTACAATACCAGAAAAACGATATAAAATAACCAAGAAAACCATGATCATCGCAATACCAGCACTGAAGGCTACAACAGATTTATCCTTGGAGTCTTGACCCAAAGAAGGACCGACTGTACGCACTTCTAATACATTAATTTTAACAGGCAATGCACCAGAACGTAATAAAATAGCCAAGTCTTTAGCTTCTTCTAAGCTTTGACTACCAGAGATTGTTGCTTTACCACCTGTAATTGCTTGTTGTACTACAGGATTAGTCAATTCTTTACCATCCAATGTAATGGCAATACGACGACCAATATTTTTAGATGTTAAATCAGCAAACTTCTTAGCCCCTTCATCGCTTAATTCAATAGCAACGAGTGGTTGTTTATTTTGACCTAACTCTTCTTTAGCATCTTTTAAATCATCACCAGTCATAACAGTTTGACCTTGGTCGTTTTTAAATTCCAAGACCGCTGTTTTACCGATACGTTTAATCGCTTCGTCAGGATCTTTTACACCTGGCAATTCGATGATAATACGACGAGCACCTTCACGTTGTACTAATGGTTCAGACAAACCCATTTCATTAATACGACGCTCTAAGATTTGCTTCGCTCGTTCCACTGCATCATTGTCAGCTGTACCAGTCGCAGAGTCCTCTGCTTCCAATACGATGTGCGTACCACCTTGCAAGTCTAGACCTTGTTTCAAAGAGCCTGCTAATGGTTGAATAAAATACGCAAATAATCCAATGATGGCAGCAATAACTACTAAAAACTTGATAATAGCTTTACCGTTCAAAATAGTTGCTCCCTTCTACTACTATACGCAATGTATAACGCCTTGCTCCGTTACAATTTTGCTCATCCGTTGGTCCAGTTCATCCATTGGAATTAGTGTATCCCACAATTGTACTGACCAGCATATGCCCATAAATGTACATGGTGAAAGTTCCTTGAGAAATCGATCATAATACCCATTCCCCATCCCCATGCGACCGCCTTGACGATCAAAGCCAGCACCAGGCACTAAAATCAAATCCAAGTCATGTGGATTAATAACCTCGTATGGCTCAGAGGGAATGCGTATATTTAACACACCCCGAGTGATAGATTCTAGAGACTTAAGACGAACGGCAATCATGGTCGTCTTATCTGTACATACTGGAACATATACGGATTTACCATGTTCTAGAGCATGACGAATAACATCGTCTAAATTGGCCTCCTTAGGCATCGCTAAATAGGCCATAATGCTATTAGCTGATTTATATTCAGGAGTATTGACGATTTGCTCCGTCAACATAGGTGTCCATCTATGACAATCAGCAACGGATAAAGCAGCGCGCTGGGCCTTGCACGCCCGGCGCACTGCTTCCTTTGTATTCATTATTTTTCTTCCTTGTTTTTCTTGGAAAGAACGTTAGCAATTGCAGAGCGTGCAAATGTTAACTCTACTTTTTCAGATACTTGAACCTTTACTTTTTCATCATCAAGTTCAACGATTTCGCCATAAATACCGCCGATAGTAACGATTTTTTGGCCTTTCTTCAAGCTGCCTAACAAATTAGCGCGCTCTTTTTGTTGTTTCTTTTGTGGACGCCACAATAAGAAATAAAAGATTACGACCATCAACAAAATAGGCCAGCTAGTTTGCAACACTTGTAAAATATCTTCCATTTTATCCTCCTAGTATAATAAATATGTTTTTCTTTTCTAGTATAGCCACCTAATATAGATTTGACTAGACTTAATTACTATTTTTTAAAGCTATCCCAAAATTGCATTCTAAATTGTGGGAACCGATCTTCTAAGATGGCTTGTCTCATTTGACGCATAAACTCAAGCAAGAAGTAAAGATTATGGTATGTTACGAGACGCAATGCCAAAATTTCTTCCGCCTTATACAAGTGACGAATATAAGCACGAGAATAATTTTTACATGTATAACATTGGCAGCCTTCTTCTAACGGACCCCAATCATGAGCAAACTGCGCATTTCGAATATTAAGGCGCCCCTTCCAAGTCATGGCCATCCCATTTCGAGCAACTCGTGTAGGATATACGCAGTCGAACATATCAATACCACGTGCTACGCCTTCTACAAGGCAATCCGCCGTACCAACGCCCATTAAATAACGAGCCTTGTTAGTTGGCAATAGTGGCGTAGTATATTCTAAGATTTCATTCATCAAATCATGAGGTTCCCCAACGGATAAGCCACCAATACTATAGCCTTCAAAGTCCATAGCTACCAGCTCTTCCGCACTTTGTTTGCGCAAGTCTTTGTACATACCACCTTGGACAATACCAAACATTCCTTGACAGTCATGGGCTTTACGAGCCTCTTGGCAACGATGAGCCCAACGTGTGGTACGCGCTGTTGAGCGTTTCGCATAATCATGGTCCGCAGGATACGGAATACATTCATCAAAGGCCATCGCAATATCAGAACCTAATTGCTCTTGTACCTTTGTTGCCACCTCTGGAGATAAAAACTGTTTAGACCCATCAATATGAGATCTAAAGGTTACACCCTCCTCAGTAATCTTACGCATATCGCCTAAGCTAAATACTTGGAAGCCACCGCTATCAGTTAAAATAGCTTGATCCCAGTTCATAAATTTATGTAAGCCACCTGCTTCTTCTACGAGTTCAGGACCAGGACGAAGGAATAAATGGTACGTGTTGCTCAAGATGACTTGAGATCCCATCGCCTTTAATTCCTCAGGCGTCATAGTTTTAACTGTAGCTTGTGTACCTACAGGCATAAACATAGGCGTTTGGAAGGTACCATGTGGCGTATGCAATAAACCAGCACGAGCCCCCGTGTGAGGACATGTCTTTTGTAATTCATAAGTAATACTCGGCATAGTCCCTCCTAACGTATAAACATAGCATCGCCAAAGCTAAAGAAACGATAACGTTCGCGTACAGCTTCTTCGTAGGCCGCTAAACAATGTTCGCGACCAGCCAATGCACTAATCAACATTAATAATGTAGATTGAGGCAAGTGGAAATTCGTTACCAACGCATCAATCATCTTAAATTTATAGCCAGGATAGATGAAGATTTGTGTCCATCCACTAATGCCTTGTAGGACACCATCATCATTAGTAGCCGACTCAAGGGTACGCACAGAAGTAGTACCTACCGCAATAATACGGCGTCCGTTTCGCTTAGCTGCATTAATACGATCAGCTGTATCTTGAGATACCACGAAGAACTCACTATGCATTTCATGGTCCTCAATTGTCTCTGCTGATACAGGTCTAAATGTTCCAAGACCAACATGCAAAGTAACAAATTCTAGCTCTACACCTTTCGCTTTTATCTTTTCTAATAGTTCAGGTGTAAAGTGAAGCCCTGCTGTTGGAGCTGCAGCTGAACCTTTCTCCTTAGCATAAACGGTTTGATAACGATCTTTATCTTCTAGCTTCTCATGAATATATGGAGGTAATGGCATTTCACCAATTTCTTGTATCACATCATCAAATACACCATCGCAAGTGAATTCAATGATACGACCTCCAAACTCAGTTTTATCTATAACGGTCCCACTTAATCGGTCATCAAATTCGATAACTTGACCAATAGGACATTTTTTACCAGGTTTAACAAGGCATTCCCAGCGATTTTCACCACATGGTGTGAGGAGCAATACCTCAACCTTGCCACCAGAGCCTTGACGTTGGCCATATAATCTCGCAGGAATAACCTTTGTATTATTAAATACAAGTACATCCCCTTCGTGAAGTTCATCTAGCAAATCGTAAAAATGCTCTTTATGCGCAACCTCACCTGTAACCTTGTCTAAGGTCAACAGTCTCGCTGTATCACGAGGCTCTACAGGATGTTGAGCAATTAGTTCCTCTGGTAATTCATAATCAAAATCTGTAACTTTCATCGCAATCCTTATTAGTACATTTTCTTTAATGTAATGCCACTATAGTAGTGACGCAAAATAGTTTGGTAATAATTTGTATCCCCTGGTGTCGCACGCTTAGCCATTTCTGCAGCGCCCCATTGAGACATACCAAGACCATGTCCCCAACCGTGGCCTTTAATATAGACAGTATCATTGCTACCAGTAAAATTATGATACGCCTTACCCGTACCTTTAGCTGGGTTATAATTTACATAAAAATCAAATAGTGTTGATTTCAAGCCTAAAATACTGCGTAAAGAATCTCCATCAATGGTCGTTTTGCCAGAGGTACCTATGAAAGTAGCACTCTTAATTCGGCCAGATACACCGCGGTCAGATGTTTGTTGACCTGGCTTGCCAAGAGGTGTCAATTGAATACTCTTCAATTTGCCAACCCCTTTACTAGCTGCGTTAAGCTTACTTTCAAGGGCCTGACGAGAAGTAGTAACCGTCCAGTTCGATGTAGATGTGCCAGTACTAAAATCCTTTACACCTTTCAAATACGGTACATCACTACCCCAAACATTGACACTATCCTCAGTATAACCGCCACCATCAGAATGGAATAAAGCATTGATAGGGCGTTGGTTATATAACATAACCATCCCCTTTGTTTTATTAACTGCATTTGTAGTAGCTTGCGTTTCACCACTAACCCCATTATAAACTTGGTGATCTGTGGACGTACTCACATCATACAGCTTACCTTTATTCTCTTCCATAGTATGAAGAGCATAAGTTCGAGCAGCTACAGCTTGTGCTTCTAGTGCAGCTGCTGGCCAAGATGGAACGACTTCTTGCGGAACTACGCCATAAAGATAGTCTTCAAGAGGCACAGAATTAATGACCATCATCTTTCCATTATTAGCACGTAATGTAAGTCCTCCACGATAGCCTTTGCCTTCAAACAAGAATGGTGCATCACTATTGGCTGGTTTTAATGTAACTACTGTATCAATGACCTTGCCATTGACAGCAATTTTACCACTTCGAATACCAACAGAGGTACCACGGTTTGCACTGATTGTACTTACTTGACCATTAGCACTATTTAACACAACCAGATTAGCAGTAGATGTAACTGTAGCATCGGAACTGCGACTACCCAATAACACGCGCACATTTGGTACATTTTCTACACGCTCCGTAGCAGGTGTAACAACAGAACCTACTTTATTACGCGTAATAGCAGCCGTATTAGCTTTAATACTATTGACTTCAGAAGTTTTTACAGCCTTAGATGCAGCTGGCTTTACCGTTGTAGCCTTAGCACTAGTAACTGTAGATTTTGCAACAGGCTTTTGAGCCGTTGTTGCAGCCTTAGTTGCATTTGACTTCGGAGTCACTTTTGGCACAGGCTTTGGAGCCGGTTTAGTTACAAGTGGTCGAAAAGTTGACCGCTTCGTCGTATTTACTTTCGATACATTTGTTGTAGATACTGTTGCTTTCGGCGTTGGCTTTTTAGTCACTACTGCACTTTTATGTTGCAATGTAGCCCCTTGTGCAACAGATGCACCGCCAACATTTACACCTAAAAACAAAGTTGCCATTATCATCAATTGTAATCGTTTCGTTTTCATTATTATTTCCCTGTCTGTGAAATACCTAAATGCTCATAGGCAAGTTTAGTAGCCACCCTCCCACGCGGTGTGCGTCCTAAAAATCCTAATTGCATCAAATATGGTTCATACACATCTTCGATGGTATCTCTCTCTTCGCTGATAGCGGCTGCAATAGTATCTATTCCTACTGGACCACCATCATACTTTTCAATAATACACTCCAACACACGTCGATCGATTCGATCGAGCCCTTCTTTGTCAATATATAAACGTTGTAACGCATCATCTGCAATACTTTGAGTGATAACCCCATCACCTATGACTTGTGCAAAATCACGTACCCGTTTAAGTAGACGATTTGCGATACGCGGCGTTCCCCTTGAACGACGCGCAATTTCACTGGCCCCAGTCGGCTCAATACCGATATGGAGTATTTCTGCCGCCCGAGTCACAATAAACTCTAATTCCGGTTGTTTATAATATTCCAACCGGTTAATAATCCCAAAGCGGTCCCTCAATGGTGCCGCCAAAGCCCCTGCCCGTGTTGTGGCACCTACCAAAGTAAACTTTGGCAAATCAATGCGCACCGTTCGAGCACTTGGGCCTTTACCGATGATAATATCAATTGCATAGTCCTCCATAGCAGAGTACAATACTTCCTCTACACTGCGAGACAAGCGATGAATTTCATCGATAAATAATACATCGTGATCATCTAAATTCGTTAAGATGGCGGCCAAGTCGCCTGACTTTTCAATGGCAGGACCAGATGTTATGCGAAAGTTAACACCCAATTCATTCGCAATAATACCTGCCAGTGTAGTCTTCCCAAGACCTGGTGGACCATACAGCAATACATGGTCTAATGCTTCACCACGCTGCTTTGCAGCTTGAATATACACATTTAGATTGCCTTTAGCCTCTTCTTGACCTACATACTCGTTAAAGAACTTTGGTCGTAGGCTATATTGCCACATATCTTCTTCGTACTCGCCATTTCCGACAAGGCGTACTTCTTCGTTCATCCTTATCGTCCTTTCCCAAGCTCAATCAAGCTGACCTTAATCAACTCAGATACATCGCGCTTACCATCATCTAAAGACTCTACAATGTCAGCCACATCTCGTTCTGAATAACCTAGCGACACAAGAGCCT
This sequence comes from Veillonella dispar, assembly GCF_937975875.1. Taxonomy (GTDB): domain Bacteria; phylum Bacillota; class Negativicutes; order Veillonellales; family Veillonellaceae; genus Veillonella; species Veillonella dispar_B. The sequence continues at coordinate 10,085 of NZ_CALJSP010000134.1, forward strand.
CAATAGCCTCACCGGTAGCACCACTAGCGGCAACGCCAATCGGCTGTATAGCTGCTGGTGATTCTGCAGATATATGTGTCATCTTCGCTAACTTATCCTTTAGTTCAAGAACAAGTCGCTCTGCAGATTTCTTCCCAATACCAGGTAACTTTGTTAATTGCTGTACCTGGCCATTGATAATAGCTAATTTGAAAGCCTCTGGTGTCATGCCAGACAAAATGCCAAGCCCCACCTTAGGCCCTATACCAGAAACAGAAATGAGTAAAATAAACAACTCATACTCCTCTTCCGTCCAAAAGCCATAGAGTTGCATCGCATCTTCACGTACGTTGAGATACGTGAATAGCGTTGCCTCATGACCTTCAATCAATTGTTGTCGCGTAGTGGTCGGCACATATACACGATACCCTACGCCATGTACATCTACGTAACAAGACTCTTTAAAGAGATGTGTTACGATGCCCCGTACATACCCTATCATTATACCAACCTCTTCAATCTATCATTGTGAGAACTATGAGCCGTACAAATAGCGACAGCCAATGCATCTGCCGTATCATCAGGCTTAATTTTCTCACGAATCCCCAAAATATTCATTGTCATATAAATGACCTGATTCTTATCAGCCTTGCCGTAACCTGTAACGGCTTGCTTGATTTGTAGCGGTGTATATTCATAAATAGGAATACGCTGTTGTGCAGCCGCTAATAAGATAACACCACGTGCTTGACCGACCTTGATGGCCGTCGTTACATTGCGGTTGAAGAATAATTCTTCTACCCCGAACTTATCAGGCTTGAATTCCTCTAGAATATCACTTAGGTCATTAAATAAAATTTCCAACCGCTGTGAATCTGTTAATTCCTTAGGAGTTGTAATAGCCCCATAGGCTACAGGTGTTAATTTGCTCCCCTTCACGTCAATAATGCCATAACCGCATATAGCCGTGCCTGGGTCAATACCTATAATTCGCACCTTAACCCCCTTAGTTTAAAAATGAGATAAGCTGTCGCCTACCTCCATTACATAATCTATTTTATTATAGCACAATACCACATCGAAGTTCATGAATTTCCATAGAAAATTTATAAGAAACTCATTAATTTTCATATTCCCAATGGTTCTTTAAAAAATACATAAAAAAGGAGCACCTTTAACGTGCTCCTTATAATAATTATTATTCTTCTTCGTCGTCTGGCAAGATACCATTGTGATATACGTTTTGTACATCATCAAGATCATCCAATACGTCGAGCATTTTTTGCATTTTTACAGCATCATCACCAGTCAACTCAATAGTTGTATCTGGAATCATGGTAATTTTAGCTACTTCTGTTTCAATGCCCGCATCAGCAAGAGCTGCTTCTACCGCATCATAATCTTCAGGAGTAGTATAAATTTCAAATACATCGTCTTCGGACTTAAGGTCTTCTGCGCCCGCTTCAAGAGCCAACATAGTCAATTCATCTTCGTCATGACCTTCTTTATCGATAACGAATACGCCTTTAGATTTAAACATCCAACCTACACAACCGCTTTCACCAAGGTTACCACCTTGTTTAGAGAATGCATGGCGCACATCTGCTGCTGCACGGTTACGATTATCCGTCATAACCTCTACAGTAACAGCCACACCAGCTGGACCATAACCTTCATATACGATTTCTTCGTATGCATTCATATCCGTAGCACCAACACCTTTATCGATGGCACGTTGAATATTATCCTTAGGAATATTGTTTTCACGAGCTTTTTGCAAAGCCAATTTCAAACGCATATTACCTGTTGGATCGGCACCACCCATGCGTGCTGCTACGGTAATTTCGCGACCGATTTTCGTAGCTAATTTAGCCTTCAACGCATCAGTTTTGCCTTTTTTATGTTTAATATTTGCCCATTTTGAATGTCCTGACATAGACGCCTCCTATTTATTCCACCATGCCTCGCCCCGCAATCGATCTAAGATGATTGAAACGGCACTACGCACAGATAAATGATTGTATTCACCATGGCCATATATAGGTTCTAAAATATAGTCAAAGCTTTCCATCGTTTCTTTTGTCATACCATAACCGGTACCAAATAATACTAACACAGGGCGACCCTCATTTTCAAGGTGTTCACGCATCCGTGCATAGGAAATTGTATTATCATAAGTTCTAGCATCGGTAGTTGCTACGATAGGTTTTACCCCTTCCAGTTCCTCGATAGTACGCACTGCAACAGCGATAGAATTAACAAGTTCAACGCCTGTGAAAGCATCTTTTCTATCTGGATTATAGGTACTACCAAAACCAGATTTCCAATGTTCCATAATGGTAGCTGCTAATTCTCGTTGAGCCGGTATATTATGAATCACAAAATATTTAGATACATCATAGGTGATAGATGCGCGTGCAATATCGTGAATATCATAATTGGTAATGGCCGTCGTTATCACATCTTTATGCTTATTCATAATCGGATAATGAACGAGCCCAATATATAAATTTGCCAATGCTAAATCTCCTGGTTTCTAAACAACTTCCATCAACATATAGTGTCATCGCATCCATTATGAAGCACTAGACCGTGCACCAGCACTGCCAAAGCCAGACTTTTGCCCTATAGATGATGCTTTCTTACTTCTATTATTCTCATAACTACGAAAGCTTCTTCCACCTCCATAGCCATGTATAGTTGATCCTGATGACGTATATTCATTAGGTTGTTCATACGGTTTTAATGGCGATACCGCGCGATACGTCATAGTTCGTCCATCCATACGTGCCGTAGGAGGATTAAACCCATGAAATATATAATACCCAGCTGCAATAGTTGGTAACAAACTTGCCAAACCAGCATCCCACACTAAGTTTCCACCATTATCACGGTGAAAGGTAACTGAACGATTATCGTCATACAAGGCGGTTTCTTTTCCATCGCCATGGTTTAAAAGAGAATACCGATTACCTTGACTATCCTTTAATCGAACCTCCCCCTCATTTGCCTCTGGATAAACCTTATCACACACAGCATAGGAGATATCGTTCCAGTATGAATACACACCTACAAGACCAGCAACTGCGGCGAAAGCACCTGTAAGGTATATGGTTTTCTTACTTGGCTTATACATAAAACGCTCCCTTAGTGCACAGCACCGCTAATAACAAGAGCAAGACCAACGAAAATGCCAAATACAAGAATACCAGCCGCTGTATTACCACGCATAATTTCTTCGGATAATTTATATTTACGATGCCAAATATTGATAAACATATAGCCCGTTACAAATAGTATAATACCTAGTACAGCGTATACAACACTGGCTACAATGCCATGTAACAGGGACGTATCAGCCGTAGTCACGGCTGGTGACATAATAACAGCGCGCAAAATTTCACCGATACCGATAAATGATCCCGCTGAAAGCCACGCTACAGCACAGTTACCACGCTTAATTTCTTCACTAAATTTTCCAGGCACGAAGAAATCGATAACCGTGTTCGCTGTCAACATCAGCATAATGCCAAAACAAGCATAAAAAATTGTCAATAATACATCTGGTATATAAATCATAATAAGCCTCCTAATAATATAATTTTGTATTGGATGTGTTGTTAGAGTTGCTAGTAGGATACAATCGTTCGCGTCCCGTATTATCCCCTAGTCGAACCATGGTCGCATAGTTATCGAGTATATGAGAGCTGATTAATGTACGATCAATAATTTTCCAATCCTCTTGTGTTAATTTTGATTGTTCACATACCTTAACTCTAGTTTGTCCATCCGTATTAGTGATGAGATACACCAAGTCCCCAGAATAAAATACAATAACTTCATGTCCCTCTTCTAAGTTATCCCGCTCATTCTTAATATCACCATTCACAGAATCAATCAAGTCTAATGCGGTACTAACAGGATCTAGTGTAGACGTGTATACATAGTCGCTATCCGAATCTGTTTTTGTATAATATGCAGATGTGTCATGCATATGTTCTTTTGCCGTGTAAGGCACTCCAAACATAGCGCGTATACTATGCCAAGACAAATCATTGTCCGACCAAAATAGAAATAGTAAAAATAGTACACCATACCCCACGCCAACAGCAATAGATCCAAACCTCTTTTTCATTGATTTGTTACGCATCTTTTGCTTAATAGCTTGAGCGGCTGCATCATTACAAAGACGAATGTTCACCAAGGGTACTCGTGATCCTTCGGCAAACATTTTTTTACCTTCAAACCACTCTTCTTCAAAGAATACACTAGCACCACCTTCACAAGGTAGCTGATATTCTCTATATCCTGCGCGGTCCCCTACGGAGGCACCACTTTCACCATCCACATCGACAACCTTTTCTAAGCCGATTTGATGTAATGTAAAATCTTTCCCCGGCCGTGTATGAAAGGATGTTCTAGATATGGTACACCATTCATTATCATTGTACTCAATGGTTAACCATATTTTATCGATTCCCTCAACAGCCTCTAGTCCATATTCATGCCAATAATCACCTGGTGATTTTGTCATAGACGGCTGGCCCCTATAGGATTGTTCTTTATCTGCTTTTGGAATAATCTCTATATATTTAATTTTCTCAGTGATTACATAACGGCTGCCATGAACCTCTAAGACATCATAACAATTAAACTCCATACGCACCCTCGCTAAAATAGACATAACCACAACTGCTGCGAAGTAAACCTATTATCATTCGTTTAACATACTATATATCCACAAATTCCATAGTATTTCACTTACTCTATTAGTAATGGTACAAAGTATGCTTCTGTACCAGCTATCTCTTCCGGAGAAAAACGGCATCCTACCGCAGAAGCTTGATCACCAAGCATAAAACAGGATAAGGTTAAAAATCCATCTTTCACTCCACAATCAACTGTATGAGTAAAACGTTTCTGCTGTATAAAGTCTTGATACATAACCTTTTTACTATCGCGACAAACAATATCGTCATAGTTATCAACTAACTTTTCCATGTAAAGCTCAGATATATCACCACGCTTTTGAACAACTTGTACATGCCTTCCTTCACGGCCCCAAATCTCCTTTTGAATATAAAGGCCATCATCAAGAGAGGAAAAATCATTTTCAAAATAGGATGGTGCCAAATAACGCTCGATGATATCTCGATCTGGTTTCGTAAAAAATTGTTCTGTTAAATACAATGCATATACTAAGGACATAAATGATTTATTTTGTAAAATAATGGACTCTGGCGGATTAAAAAGAGCAAATCTATTCTCCTCGTAAAGATCTAAAAACATCTCACCCAAAGGTTCATTATCTGGTGTTTGTTCATCAATCAAAAGTTCCATAGGATGCAATCGATATAATAGAGCCGCATGACTACCATCTTCTAAAGGAATGCCCTCATCATCAATCTTCATATCATAAAAGGATATGAATCGCGTATCTGCCTCAGGACAGGCTGTCTTTAATTCCTTCATAAGGAATTGTGTTGTACCGTAGTCTTCAAAATAATCATGAAAACAAGAGAATACAAAAGGATCCTTAGGTAAGCTCTCTCTATTTGCCCGCATAGATTCATATTGGTTTCTACCATACTTAGCAGATAAAACAACATCATACATGCGCTTTAAAAATGTATGTAATTCTTTTCGGCATTCTATATTAGGATGTTTTCGTCCTACATAATTAGCTGCAACTTCATTGGCATAATAGCTTTCAATAAGAAAACATGGCGTATCCGCATTAAGTTCTACCATCCGCAAATTGCCATTTACATCGAGAACAAAATCAAAGCGTGATAACCACGTTGGTAACCCTAAGGCATTCGACTTATGTAAATAAGGAATTAAATTGTCTGGCATATCCATATTTCGAGCAAAGTCATCTGGTGCCATTTGAAATACTTTTGCAGCTTTACAAAATATTTGAAATAATCTACGTGAAGCATGGCGAATTTCATCGTAAAAGTCGGATGAAAAGGCCTGCATAGACAAGGAAGGATACCGATCATCATACCCTTCATATTCTACGAAATTAAATATATTTCTATCAAGCTCATCAATATAGGATTTCATTGTTCATCCTTTCATTAAGAGGCACCGCTCGAAGTTCGAGCCCCTACACTACCAAAGCCATACTTTTCACCAATTCTATGTGCTCGATTACTCGTTTTAGTATTGTAACGATTTCTAGTCATCTCATTAATAGTCCTAGCCACTCTTACACTATTAGATTTGCTAGCGCCTGTATTTGCATCAAAAGGTGTAAGTGGCGATGTAGCACGATAGGTCATACTGGGTGCATCCATATATGCCGTTGGAGCTGAAAAGCCATGGAACGCATAGTAACCTACCGCCAAAGTTGGAATCAAACTGGCTAAGCCTGCATCCCATATAATATTGCCTTTCTCATCACGATGAAAGGTAACAGATTTTTCTGCATCATCATAGAGTGCAGTTTCTTTTCCATCACCGTGATTAATCAAGGTATAGCTTTTACCTTCATCATCAATGAGCCGCACTTCACCATTATTTAATTCTGGTTTGACCACATCACATAGAGCATAGCTAATATCGTCCCAATACGAATAAGCGCCTACTAGAGCTGCTATAGATGTAAAGGCTATGGCTATGTAAACAGTATTCTTACTTGGTTCATACATATAATATTCCTTCGTTTGATTTCGTAACTGAAATCAATTCTATATCAATCTTTTATTATATTTGATAACGTCTTACGACCCTGCTTATTCTTTAATTCCACCATATACGCATATCGTAACAATACTTCACTGTCATTCCTAATAGTCGCTATTCGTGTATTCTCCGAATCTGACAAGTTTTTTAATTGCCCCACTTCAACATATGTAGTGCCATTGACCACACTAATAACAGATACATCTTTAGTCGTATAAATGACAATCCACTGCTCAGGAGACTTAGTGTCTTGTTTAATGGTATAAACCTTGCCATACACAGCATCGATAAGATCGATAGCCGTTGCATTTGGATCTTGCTTTGACGTATATACCATCAAACCGTCTTTTGTGCCTTGTGGTTCATAATAATAGGAATCTTTAATGCGCTCTTCCATGGTATATGGGAATCCTACTTCATCACGCAATTCATGCCAAGACAGATCTCCTATAAACAAATATCCCAAAAAGAATAAAATGATTCCCCAACTCAGACCCAATCGTGTCCATTCTTTTCTGCGAGCTGCATTACGAATCTTTTTACTCGCTGCTTGAGCAGCCTGATCTCGCCGTCGATGTACATCAGACAAACGAATCCGCTCACCTTGAGCCTGATCCGTCAAACCACCATGCCAGTCCTCAATAAAGAATACATAGGTTTTATCCTTTTTAATTGATCTATATTCTTTATAATCTGCTTCGTCGCCACTTCTAGCCTTCGATTGCCCCTCCACAGCTACGACACGTTCTATACCTTTATCATGTAATCTATATCCTTTAGGCGGCGTTGAACGTAAAATAGTCTCTGAAAAGGTACAATAGTCTTTTTCCCCATTTACAATGGTGAGCCATTTTTTATCTTCACCATCAACTGGCATAAGGCCATATTCTGTCCAAGACTGAGCTCCTTTAGAAACACCTAGTTCTTTCTTATAATTTTCATCATTAAGATCATAACGTATTGTTTTATCAACGATAAACTCTTGATAAGAAATGACCTCCCCGACTACATAACGGCTGCCCTGAACTTCAAGGACATCGTAACAATTAAACTCCATAAACAACCTCGTTAGAGTAGCAATAACCTATATATGCGTCTAAACTACTCTCTCTCCTAAACGGGATTTAATGAAATTAAGCTTTAAAATAGCCTGCACGTTCATGAATCGTTTCATTTTCAATAATAGAAATACCATATTGTTGCCCCATGGTAGCTGTTACAAGAACCTTAGCTACATCAGCAGTTTTTACAGGCTCTTGACTCATTAATACACGTGCTTTATTGATGACCCCAAATACAGCACAGCTAATACGTTCTACCAATTTAGGTTCTTCTCGAATCAAGGTAGCTGGACGAGCAATAACAATTGCTTCAAATGGAAGTTCTAAGATGACATCTTCCAATTGTCCTTTCATAGACAGATAAAAGAATTTCGATTTTGGGTTCGCCCCTAAAGAGGACACTAATCCATATTTTTTTACTCCATTTTGAGCTGCAATGCGAGCCATTTCGTACTGGTAGGTATAATCGACTGTCCATTGTGCTTCTTTAGAGCCTGCTTGTTTACGATTTGTGCCCATAGCAGAGAATAAAATATCTCCTGTTACTAAGTGTGCCCATTCACGAGGTTCATCAAAATTAACAATATGAACGGTTACCTTTGGAGATGTATACGTAACTTGACGACGTACAAATACATGAATTTCTTGAATTTCATGATTATCAATCAATGATTCTACAATATGGCGACCTACTGCACCAGTAGCACCTAATACTAAAGCTTTCATACTTCACCTGTATTTCTTTCAGACTCTTCAGCAATAATCTCTTTTAAAAGTTTAACTTCTTCTTTTGTTAAAGGTCGTTCCAATAAATCGGGCCGCAATAATCGTGTCCGCTTTAAGGCTTCCTTTTGTCGCCAGGTAGCAATATTTTTGTGATGACCGCTACGCAATACATCAGGAACAGCCCATCCTCTGAATTCTGGCGGCTTTGTATATTGTGGACATTCTAATAAAGGCTCATAAAAGGAATCCTCTTGAGCACCACTAGCTGCGCCTAATACACCGGGTATCATACGAGCCACCGCATCAGCTACCACCATAGCAGGCAATTCACCACCAGTTAATACATAGTCACCAATGGAAATCGTTTCATCTACTAAATGTTCCTCTACGCGGTAGTCAACACCTTCATAATGGCCACAAATGAGGACTATTTGATCGTACATAGCTAGTTCACGAGCCTTCTCCTGTGTGAAAGGCTGGCCTGTAGGTCCCATGAAAATAATTCGACGTCGTATACTTTCACTAGGATTACCAATGAGACTCATTTCATCACACATCTCATCTGTAGAATAGGCGCTATTAGTTTCGCTATCATATTGAGCAATAACAGATTCTACCGCTTCAAAGATGGGAGGTGCCATCATAAGCATACCCGCACCGCCACCATACGGCGTATCATCTACTTGACCATGTTTATTATGACTAAAGTCCCGAGGATTAATTACGCCCATAGATAAGCGTTCCGCTTCGATAGCCCGTTTTATGATGGAATGACTAAAAAAAGCATCAAAAAACTCAGGAAATAAAGATACGATATCGATACGCATAGACCGTCCTCTGTACTTATTAACTCACATAAACTCATTAGCATTATCTATATATAGCTATATTATATAACTTTTATCATAATATACCTATATGTAGATAAAAAAAACCGCCTAAAGGATTATATCCATTCAGGCGGATCTACGATCATCAATTTATTCTCCACATCGATGTCTTTAACGACCTCTTCAATGGCTGCAAATAATTGATCTGGTTCCCCATCTTTAGAAACCACATAGACATCATTAGCACCAGGTTGCAACACATCAGTAACCGTACCAAGCACGTTACCTTTAGTGTCTTGAACCTCAAGACCGATGATATCAAAAATGTAGTAGCGACCTTCTGGCAATTCTACCAAATCTTCACGACGGACTTGAATTGCTTTCTTACTGAATAATTCAGCCGTGTTACGATCAGGAATTTCCTTAAAGGATGCTAGTACAAATTGCTTATGAAATCGTGCGGATGCAACGTGGTATTCTTTACCATCGATGTAACAGGCATCCATATGCATAAACCGTTCTGGAAAATCGGTTTGAGGCATAATACGAAGATCACCCCGCACGCCGTGCGGGGCGATGATAACACCTATTGTGATGAAATCGTTATGTTTCATTATTGACGAAACGCAACGATTTTACCGTCTTCTAATAGGATTTCAGCGCCCATCATGGCATCCAAATCATCCCCGATTTTAACGGTAACTGTTTGCTCTAAAGTACCTTGAGGAATTTCAGTTCCCAAAGCTAAACCTTGAGCGTCTTTCAATTTAGCTGTTACTTCTTCTTTGAAAGCCAAGCGTTTATTTTTTTCTTCGTCGATTTGTTGACGAATAGCAGTAAGACTTGTTGCATCAACTTTAGCTGCATCAGCTAAAATACGTTGGGCTTGAAACTCAATTGCTTCCAAATCTTTATTCACCATATCAAGGCGAGTTTCAAGATCGGATACAATTTTCGCTTTCAAGTCTTCTGTTACTTTTGCTTTTACTGCTACAGGGACACGTAATGTCATTTCTTCCATTGGAATACTCCCTTTTAGACAATATCAACAGATATCTTTTTGTTCTCTTTAATAGCCGCCGCTTTCACCACAGCGCGAATCGCCTTCGCAATTCGTCCTTGCTTTCCGATGACTTTGCCCATATCCTCTGGGGCTACGTGAAGTTCGTAAATCTCCATGTTTCCCTTTTGGACCATGGTAACAGATACGGCATCAGGCTGCTTCACTAATGATTTCGCAATTAATGAAATTAATTCTATCATCACAGTATGCCTCTCTATTAATTACTTTTTAGCGTCAGCAAATTTTTGCATAACGCCTTGTTTTTTGAACAAGGAGCGAACAGTGTCAGTAGGCTGAGCACCTTTAGCTAACCAAGCCAAAGCTTTTTCTTCGTCTACATTAACGATAGCTGGTTGTTTAGTAGCATCATATTGACCAATAGTGTCAACAGGACGACCTTCACGTGGAGCACGTGCGTCAGCAACAACGATACGGTAGAAAGGAGCTTTTTTAGCACCTAAACGAGTCAAACGAATTTTTAACATGTGAAATTCACCTCCTTATACTGATGTGGGTGGACAGGTTCAGCGCCCCTGCCCATGTATTACATAAACGGTAATTTAGGCATTCCTGGGAAGCCGCCCTTACCGCCACGTAAACCTTGCATGCGCTTCATCATCTTCCGCGCTTCCTCAAATTGTTTCAACAAGCGATTTACATCTTGTACCTGAGTACCAGAGCCTAATGCAATACGCTTGCGGCGAGAACCATTAAGAATATTTGGATTTTCTCGCTCTGCTGCCGTCATAGATGTAATGATGGCCTCAATGCGGCGCACCTCTTTACTGTTCAAATCAAGGTCTTTCAATTGATCCTTAATTTGTCCCATGCCTGGCAACATACCAATAATATTTTGTAATGGCCCTAACTTTCTCACCTGATTCATCTGTTTCAAGAAATCATCCAAGGTGAAATTGTTTTTCGCCATTTTCTTAGCCATTTCACGAGCTTCTTCTTCATCGATAGCGCCTTGAACATTTTCAATCAATGTTTTAAAGTCACCCAAGTCAAGAATACGAGAAGCCATGCGGTCTGGATAGAATACATCGAAACCATCCATTTTTTCGCTCACACCAGTGAACTTAATTGGCAAGCCTGTTACAGCTTTGATGGATAATGCAGCACCACCGCGCGCATCACCATCGAGTTTAGTAAGGATAACACCATCAACGCCTAATTTTTCATTAAACGTTTGTGCTGTTGTTACCGCATCTTGACCGATCATGGAGTCTACAACGAGTAGAATTTCATGAGGTCGAACAGCGGCTTTAATATTGGATAACTCGTCCATGAGGACTTCGTCTATCGCCAAACGACCAGCTGTATCGATGATAACAACATCTTTCAACATATGCGTACTTTGCTCTACGGCACGACGCGCAATGTCTACTGGATTAGCACCAGGTGTTTCATCAGCAAATACGGGGATATCGATTTGCTTACCTACAACTTGCAATTGAGTAATAGCAGCTGGACGATATACGTCGGCAGCTACGAGCATTGGATGCTTACCTTGTTTGCGAAGGTATACTGCCAATTTACCAGCTGTTGTAGTCTTACCAGCACCTTGTAAACCAACGAGCATAATAATCGTTGGAGGCTTGCTAGAAATCATGATACGGCTTTGAGTACCGCCTAAGAGAGCTGTTAATTCGTCATTTACGATCTTAATAACCGTTTGGGCTGGATTCAAAGAACCGAATACCTCTTCCCCAAGGGCCTTTTCCTTGATGGACTTAACAAAATCCTTCGCAACCATAAAGTTAACGTCCGCTTCTAAAAGTGCCGTACGTACTTGACGCAACGCAAGATTGACATCTTCTTCTGTAATTTTGCCCTTCCCTTTTAAGGATTGAAAGGCTTCTTGCAGTTTTTCTGACAAGCTATCAAATGCCATAATATCCCTCCATTTGCGCCAATACTTGTTGTACCTTACTTTCAGCTAACACCTCTTTAGGCAAGGTTTCTTTCAACTGTGAAAGCAGTCCTTCACGCTGTTCATATTGTGCTACCAAGTGTAATTTAGATTCGTAATCGTTTAAAATGTGCCGAGCACGCTGTAAATTATCATGTACAGCCTGCCGTGATACACCTAATTCCTCAGCAATCTCGCCAAGGGACATATCGTCTTCGTGGTGAAGTTGTAAGGACATGCGTTGCTTGTCCGTCAATAATGGCCCATAGAAATCTAAGAGCAAACTTATAAGTACTCGTTCTTCCATTTCGCCACCTCCATCACTGTCAAGTCATATTACTTTACATATACTACAGCATAAAAAAAGATGTGTCAAGTAGAAATACTTAACACATCATTTAAATTATATATTACATCTGATATATGATTCACTTCGCTTAATAAAGACATTCATCAGTTGTAAATATTACTATAACAGACTTCATATATTATAATTGATAACAATTTTTATATTTTAACTTTTATATCTACTATAATGTGCTATAATATAAATATCTAATATTTTCAATATAAAAGATAGGAGGTATTTTATGAATACCAAACAATATGACCTTATCGTCCTAGGTTTCGGCAAAGCCGGTAAAACATTAGCAGCTAAATTTGGCTCTATGGGCAAATCTGTAGCTATGATTGAAGAAAACCCACTTATGTATGGTGGCACATGTATTAATATTGCATGTATCCCAACTAAAACGATGATTATAGCCGCATCAAAAGGCTTATCTTACGAGCAAGTATTAAACCAACGCGAGGTAGTTACATCTCGTTTACGCAATAAAAACTTCGGTATGTTAGACACAAATGAACATGTCGATGTATATACTGGACATGGTGAATTCATTAGTAATAAAGAAATCGCCGTTACCGCTGGGGAAGATAAAATCGTCTTATGTGGTGAAACAATTATTATTAACACTGGTGCTGTAGCGATTAAGCCTAATATTGATGGCATCGACACCGCAACAGGCTTCTATAATAGCACAGAAATTCAACAATTATCCTCTCAACCAAGTACACTAGGCGTCATTGGTGCTGGCCCTATCGGCCTTGAATTCGCTAGCCTATACGCTAAACTAGGTACAAAGGTAACAGTATTTAATATTGAATCTGGCATCTTAAAACGGGAGGAACCGATTGTACAAGAATTAGCTAATGAATACTTGACTGAGCAAGGCATCACTATTCTTAATGATGTAACATTAAACTCTGTATCTAATGATGGCAACAAACCTGTTATCACTGCAGATGGTCAAAACTATACCTTTGATGCTGTTCTCTATGCTACAGGTCGCAGACCGAATACTACAAATATTGGTTTAGAAAACACGGATATTACTACTAATGAACGCGGTGCAATCGTAGTAAATGATACTTGTGAAAGCTCCGTTCCAGGTGTATATGCTGTAGGCGATGTAAACGGTGGTCCGCAATTTACCTACATTTCTCTCGATGACTTCCGCATCGTATTTGGTGCACTTACAGGTAATGGTCACTATACATTAAAAGATCGCAAAAACATTCCTTACACCACCTTCTTAACACCTCCACTCGCTCGTGTTGGTCTTACAGAAGAGGATGCTATTAATAAAGGTTACACTGTTAAAACGAAGGAAATGCTTGTAGCCACTATGCCAAGGGCTCATGTAAATGACAACCTTAAAGGGGCTTTCAAAATTGTGGTAGATGCGGAAAGCAATTTAATCCTCGGTGCTACACTCTATTCCCAAAGTGCCGAAGAATTGATTAACATGATTAAAGTAGCTATGGATAACAACATTCCGTATACATATTTCAAGAACCAAATCTTCACACATCCTACAATGGCAGAAAATTTAAATGATCTCTGTAATTTCTAGGTAAGAATAGTAACTACATAATCTAATATAATAAATAAAAGAGTCTCCTTTAACTTGAATACATAAGTTAAGGGAGACTCTTTTATTTATGCCTAATGATCAATTTTGGATTATTAGTTATTAGTTAGCAATATATAGTTTTTAGTAATTTATCATTAGTTACTCTATTTAGTTCTTTGTAAATAATCTACGAACTACAGATTGCAATTTAGGTGTCAATACGATAGCTACCACAATACCAGCTGCACTTGTAATCAAAGAATATTGAATTTTACTTGCCGCTACTGCTGCACTTTCAAGAACAAACCACCATGCAAGGAAATAACCAAAGGCAGTCCAAATTGTGCCAATAATTAAAGCACTCAAAATACGTGTAAAGGATGCTGTTGGCTTTGTAATGGATGGTGGCAAATAGCCTGCTGTCATACCGCCAACAATAAGGCCCGCAATACCTTTAATAAAGAACGAGAATACAATATACTGTGTATGACCACCAAAAAGATCAAATAATGCGGAGCCAATCGCCGCTCCTAAACCACCATATAAACCACCAAATAGAATGGATGATGTAAATAATGCAGCAGATCCTAAGTGAACCATTGCACCACCCGGTATTTCGATGCGAATTGTTGTTGCTACTGCACATAAGGCAGCAATAAATCCGATATATACAATATCGCGCGTCTTTAATTTCATAATCTAGCTCCTCTCTTTTAGCTGAATAACTATATTTAGTATAACAAATCTCACTCTGTCTAAAAACACTAATTTCATAGGATTTAAATATATAGTCAGATTTAAAATAAAGCACCTATACCATGGTATAGGTGCTTTATAAACTTTAATCAACTCTATCAAATATTATATGTTATAAGATACAAATTAAATTAAATCTTAGCTCGTTTCAAACGAAGAGAGTTACCCACAACGGTTACAGAGCTAAATGCCATTGCTGTGCCTGCAATCATAGGATTTAATGCACCGATAGCAGCCAATGGAATACCAATGCAGTTAAAGATCAATGCCCAGAATAGATTTTGTTTAATATTTGTCATTGTCTTACGACTGAGGCGTACAGCTTGTACTAATGTATGCAAGTCATTTCTTACAAGAACAATATCTGCTGCTTCTACAGCAATATCAGTACCACTACCGATAGCAAAACCAATATCTGCAGTTACGAGAGCTGGCGCATCGTTGATACCGTCACCAACCATACCAACTACAAGGCCTTTATCTTGCAACTCTTTTACCTTGCTAGCCTTATCTTGAGGTAATACTTCTGCAATTACATGAGTGATACCTGCTTGTTTAGCAATATATTGGGCAGTACGACGATTATCACCTGTAAGCATCCACACATCAATACCTTGAGCATGTAATTCTTTTACAACATCAATTGTTTCTGGACGTAATTCATCTTCTACAGCCCATAATGCACTGATAACGCCATCTACAGCAAGAACGGATACAGATGCACCTTGTTCTTCATAGTGTAAAATATCATCTTGTACTGCACTTAAATCATAACCTAATTCAGACATCCATCGGCTATGGCCAAGTTGTACCGACACGCCTTGATAAGCGCCTTGCAAACCTTTACCAGGTACATCACCAAAGCTTTCAAGTTCTACAGCTTTACCTTTATAACCATGATCTTCGCCATAATAAACCATGGCCTTTGCAATTGGATGCGATGTACCACTTTCAAGGGCCATCATTAGGGACATATTTATACTTTCATCACCATTATAATTTTTGAAAGCCGTTACATCGAGAACACCTTGTGTAAGAGTGCCAGTTTTATCCATAACGATGGCATCGAGTTTACCAGCTTTTTCAAGATATTCTGCACTCTTGATGAGAACACCATGCTCCGCACCTAAGCCAGAGCCTACCATAATAGATGTTGGTGTAGCGAGACCAAGTGCACAAGGACAAGCGATAACAAGCACTGCTGTAGCATTAATGAGAGCTACATTAATAGAGTCACCCATAATGAAGTACCATACGAGGCCGGTCAAAACAGCAAGGCCAATAACGGCAGGCACAAAATATTGAGCAACAATATCTGCAATACGTTGAATGCTTGCTTTAGAGGTTTGCGCTTCCTCTACGACCTTGATGATTTGAGAGAGCATTGTATCAGAGCCGATACGTTTTGCTTCCATTGTGAAAGCACCGCTCAAGTTAATAGTCGCACCGATAACATCAGATCCCACTTGTTTTTCTACAGGCAAACTTTCACCGGTAAGCATAGCTTCATCTACAGTAGAATAGCCTTCAGTAATAGTACCATCTACTGGAATTTTTTCGCCTGCACGAACTTGTAAAATATCACCTGCTACAACCTTAGATGTAGGAATATCTACGAACTCACCGTCACGCAATACATGAGCTGTTGCTGGTTGCAAGGCAATCAATTTTTGAAGTGCTTCAGAGGTACGCCCCTTGGCAATTTCTTCTAAAAGTTTGCCAAGAAGAATGAATGTAATGAGCCAAGCTGAGGTTTCAAAGTAAATGCCATGAGGCCCAAGTTCTGGATGGAACTGCCAATTATAAATACTGAATAGATAAGCAACAGTCGTACCCATTACAACGAGAACATCCATGGTAAGGGCGCCATTCTTTACCGCACTCCACGCACTCTTATAGAACATAAGGCCAGGGCCGAACTGAGCAATGGTAGCAAGAATGAACTCTACCCATACTGGCAAGGCTTGAATGCCAAAACGATGTAATGTCATGTTAATCATCATCGGTACGGCCATACAAGCAGCAATGATAAGACGCGTAATATGAGGTTTTAAATTAACCTTTTCTATTTCTTGCTTCGTTTCATCTGCTTCTGCAGCGCAAAAACCAATATTCGTAATGGCATCGATAATTTGTTGTGGTTCTACAGTAGAACCATCTTTGTATTCTACGCTCCCCTTTCGAGTGAGTAGATTAACCTTTACAGATTCTACACCATCTATCTTTGAAACAACGTTTTCAACGCGCTTTACACAAGCAGCACAGTGCATACCTGTAATATCAAACTCTTGTTTCTTCTTACTCATCATATCACTTCTTTCTACTAGAATTTCAAAGATATATGTCCTATATATCTATATAAGTCATAAACTCATAGTATACATATCATACATCACTAACAGAATATTTTATAAACACGAATGATTTAATATATGAACACTTTTACATGAGTATTCATTCATACGTCTCTATTCCATAATAACATAAATTCTCATTACGTCAATATCCTACCAAATCTAGAGGGTTATTTCCTTTTTCTAGGGGAATTAGTCTCCTACTACCTATACATAGTATAAAAAAATAGATTATAATAAAGTGATGATGAATAAACATAAACTTTGATTCTAAAGGAGGTGAGTGTATGTGTGAATCAATAAGCCCTATAGTAGAATTCACTTCGGTAGCGAAGGAATTTCGCCATGAATATGTTGTGGAGAAATCACGTTTTATCACAACTGTATACCCTTGTTCTACAGAAGAGGAAGCGCAAGCTTTTATTAACCGCATCAACAAAGAATTCTGGGATGCCCGCCATAATTGTACTGCCTTTGCATTAGGCCCAAAGCAAGAGCAACAACGGTCTTCCGACAATGGTGAACCTTCTGGTACAGCAGGTAAACCTATGCTAGAAGTACTCAAAAAAACAGGTATTACCAATGTAGCGGTCGTAGTAACTCGTTATTTTGGAGGTATCAAATTAGGTGCAGGTGGTTTGATTCGTGCATACTCACACTCCGTTGCAGAAACCTTACGTCTTGCCCCTAAAGAACTACACACAACACGAACTCAGTTGCAGGCTACCATCGACTATTCCTTGTATGGAGCCATTGAAAGATATGTGCAAGATCAAAAATTACATTATGAAGCAAACTTTGGTGAGCATGTAGATATAACCATCTTAGTGCCACCTACTGATGTGGAGCGCATACAAAAAGAGCTCCAAGACATGAGTCATGGAGCTGCTACTTGTACTATATTAGATTCTATTGAAGTGGTACTACCGCTAGAACAATAATCTAACTGATACACACATAGTAATTAGTTTTCGCTATGAACTAAGCCACTTACGCCTTGAGCAAGTTCATGACGTTTTTCTGTAGTTAATGGATGAGGCCATACGCGTTCAAGTTGTTTTTTACGACTAACACCTGCATTATGTGCAGTCATTAATCTACGTGCTTCCCAGTTACGAATTGCTTTACTTAATGTTCTTTTTACTACGCCCATGATAGTACCTACTTTCTCAATCACTGTTATTATATTAAAAATTGTGATAAGGATAGAAAGTTTATTTTAAACACATTATTCTTTCTCTTTCCTTGATGAATATAGTATATACGCTATTTTATCAAATGTGAAATTACTGTTACTTAGTTCGTTATAATTTTTATTTATCTTATTTTGTGTATAATAGGGAGATTCTATGGATACATCTTACTACCACAATTTTATTACCCTCGTTCAAACGGGCAATATGACGCAGGCCGCAGAGATTCTTCATATTACACAACCAGCTTTAAGTAAACAATTAAAGTATTTAGAAGCTGAATTTGGAGCTCAACTCATCAATATCAAGCGCGGCCAACGAGGATCAAACTTACAACTAACTGATGCTGGTAAAATTTTCTATGAAAAAGCCCAACAACTATGCTCCATTGAAGAATCTACATATAATGCTGTACAACAGTTGAACTCACGTATTGAAGGTACGTTGCGAATCGCTACCTCTGCATCTCGCTCTACACCAATCGTGCAACAATATTTACCAGCCTTTTCCATGAAATACCCATCAGTTCACTTCGAAATCTACGAAGGACTAATGACTAATGTGGTCAATCAACTTATTAACGGTAATGCAGAGCTAGGAATTGCAAATATTCAAATGGTAGATACTGATAAATTTGATATCCTTCTCACCCAAGAGGAACACTTATATGCTATCTTCCGTCGTGATGTATTCTGGATAGGTCGTGAACATGATACCATCACATGGGATGATATCAAAAAGTGTCCATTATCCCTTTCTGGTGGATCTGTGCGAATGATTATGCAATCTAGTTTAACGGACATGGATCAACTGAATGCTGTTGCCATCACTACAACTAAGAGCTCTGCCATCGAATGGGCATCCTCTGGTAGAACTGTTTCTTTAGTTCCTATGGATGCAAAAGAGCTTATTAACCATCGTAAAATGGCCCGTATCAAGTTGCCAGAATTTTCAGGAGATTTTAAAAAAGCATTTATTACTCTCAAAGGGCATGCCTTATCCCCTGTAGCACAGCAATTTATTGATTTCTACAAAGCATATGTATAAGCCACACTATACTAATTCATATAGTATGGTATTTATAACTTATCGTATGAGATTTTGTACAGTTATGAACATTAATACAATACATACAAAAAGACCTAGTACATAATGTACTAGGTCTTCTTTTTACTATCCTTGATGGACAGCACCTACTATATCAGTAATGCTGTTAAGATTATATTGTTCCACATAATCGCCCATTTCTCGAGCAATACGAGAAATAGCTGTTGGGTCTACCATCGTAGCAACCCCAACTTGAACTGCTTGAGCACCAGCCATCATAAATTCAATAGCATCAGTACCAGTCATAATACCACCAAGGCCCATAATAGGAATATTAACGCCTTTATACACTTGGTGCACCATGCGAAGTGCTACTGGTTTTACAGCTGGACCAGATAAACCACCATAAATATTACCCAATACAGGTTTACGGCGATGGATATCTATGGCCATACCGAGAATGGTATTGATGAGACTGACCCCATCACCGCCACCAGCTTCTACAGCCTTTGCGATTTCCACAATATCGGTTACATTTGGTGAAAGTTTTACAATAACAGGCTTATCTGTTACCTTACGAACTGCTTTAGTTACTTGTTCTACTACCTTTGGATCTACACCAAAAGCCATACCTTCACAAGCAACATTTGGACAAGATACATTAACCTCTAGGCCCGCAATACCATCTACGGATAGAGTTTCTGCCATCCATGCAAATTCCTCTACCGTGCCAGCAGACATATTCGCTAACAATGGTACATCGTATTTCTTGAGGTCTGGCAAAATATCTGTTACAAAATGTTCTGCCCCAGGATTTTCAAGGCCAATACAGTTTAAGACACCAGACGGTGTTTCTGCGATACGAGTTCCTGGATTGCCATGACGACCTTTAGGTGTTAAACCTTTTACGGAAATAGCACCTACCTCATTACTAAGGTCTAAATAACCAGCATACTCAGGACCATTACCAAAGGTGCCAGATGCAGCAATAATAGGATTTTTCATCTTAATACCGCAGTAATCAACGGCAAGCTTTGGATTAGGCGTAACGGTGTTATTTAAATCGCGTTCACTCATTAAAAGAACACCTCCTCAGCTGGGAATACAGGACCATCTTTACAAACTTTGTAACGTTTGCCACCTGCACCATCACAAGCACAACCTAAACAACCACCAGTGCCACAGCCCATACGTTCTTCAAGAGATACTTGGCAAGGTACGTTGAGCTCTTTCGCTACTTGTGCCACACCTTTCATCATCGGTGTAGGACCGCAAGTCATAACAGATGTGAAAGTATTAGCATTAATCAGCTCAGGCATGATTGCTGTAGGGAACCCTTTCGTACCTACGCTACCATCATCAGTTGTGATGTGCACTTTAACAGACGTATCTTTGAATAGATCTGCCCAGAAGGTTTCGCTTTCATTTCTAAAACCAAGAATAACTTGTGCCTCTTCCCCTTCTTTCAAATGGGATGCGATACATAGCATTGGTGCAATGCCAACGCCACCGCCAACGAGAAGCATATTCTTAGATGTTACAAATGGTTCACCTAAAGGTCCTAAACAATCTAGTGTATCGCCAGGTACGAGACGTGTCATAATTTCAGTCCCCTTACCTACGACGCGATACAAAAGGGTAATAATACCCTTTTGTGCATCGAATCCAGCATAGCTAATAGGGCGACGCAATAACGGCGCCGTAGAGTCCGCTACGCGAACATTACAAAACTGTCCTACCTTTGCTTCTGCTGCTTGTTTTGGTGCGTGAATATCCATAATCCACACATCAGAGCCTATTTGCTCATTGCGAACGACTTCGCCCTGTTCTACATAGCCACTCATGGTTTTACTCCAATTCAAAATCTTGTAATGCTTCTACATTGTAGTTAGCATCATCTTTACGATTAGCTACAACGCGCAATACTTCACGAGCTGTATCAAGGCTTGTTAAGCATGGTGTACCCATTTCTACAGCGAGACGACGCAATTGGAAGCCTTCACGTTCTGGGCGTTTACCTGCAGTCAATGTGTTAAGTACAAGATCGACTTTATCTTGGCGAATGTGGTCAGCACAGTTGTCATCACCTTCAGAAATTTTGTTAACTACCTTGCAGTCAACGCCATGTTCTTTGAAGTATTTACCAGTACCACCAGTTGCTTCGATGTGATAGCCCAATTCGATGAAGCCTTTTGCCAATTGGCTAGCTTCCTCTTTATCGCGGTCTGCTACGGTCATAAGAATTGTACCATCTTCTGGGATACGCATATTGGCACCATTGATAGCTTTAAACAATGCTTCAGAATAAGTACGACCAATACCCATAACTTCACCAGTAGATTTCATTTCAGGTCCAAGAGCGATTTCTACAAGGCCCATTTTGGAGAAGGAGAATACAGGTGCTTTTACAGCTACATATGGTTTATTAGGCACAAGACCAAGTGGCAAGCCCAAATCTTTTAAGCTTTCACCAAGAGCAATGCGCGTTGCACATTCTACCATATTGATGCCTGTAACCTTAGAAATGAATGGTACAGTACGGCTAGAACGAGGGTTAACTTCGATTACGTTAAGTTCACCGTCAGCCACGATATATTGAATATTAAGTACACCTTTAACATTAAGGCCTACTGCAATACGACGTGTATAGTCCACAATTTGATCAATCAATTCTTGGCTCAAATGTTGAGCAGGATAAACGGCCATGGAGTCACCAGAGTGAACACCGGCGCGTTCGATTTGTTCCATAATACCAGGGATACATACGTCAGTACCATCGGAAATAGCGTCAACCTCTACCTCCATACCAACCATATAACGGTCGATAAGAACAGGATGTTCCTTGGATGCAACTACGGCTTCCTTCATGTATACATCAAGCTCTTTATCGTTGTATACGATTTCCATAGCACGGCCGCCCAATACATAAGAAGGACGTACAATCAATGGATATTTCAAGTTTTTAGCTGCTGCTTGTGCTTCTTCATCAGAGGTTACAAGCGCACCTACTGGACGTGGAATACCAAGTTTTGCCAACAATTCATCAAAGCGTTCACGATCTTCTGCCATATCGATGCTATCTACGGATGTACCAAGGATTTTTACACCGCGCTTAGCTAATGGACCTGCCAAGTTAATTGCTGTTTGACCACCAAACTGAGCAATAACGCCAGCTGGTTTTTCTTTATCGATAATTTCCATTACATCGTCCACTGTTAATGGTTCGAAGTACAAGGAATCAGAAATATCAAAGTCAGTAGACACTGTTTCTGGGTTATTGTTGATCATAATGGATTGGTAACCCACTTTACGAAGTGCCCAAGAGGAATGTACGGAGCAGTAGTCAAACTCTACGCCTTGACCGATACGAATCGGACCGGAACCAAGTACGACAACGGATTTTTCACCGAGTGGTTTAACTTCGTCTTCTTGTGCATAAGCACTGTAGTAGTACGGTGTTTTAGATTCGAATTCGGCAGCACATGTATCTACATATTTATATGTTGGAAGTATGTTCCATTCTTTACGTTTTGCACGAACTTCATCTACCGTTGTATTAGCATAACGAGCGATAACAGAATCAGTGAAGGAATAACGTTTTGCTTTGCGCAATACTTCTTCTGTTAAGCCATGTTCAGCCAATGCTTTTTCTACATTAACAATATTTTTAATTTTTTCAATAAAGAATGTATCAATTTTTGTAATGTAATGAATTTTCTCTACACTAATGCCCTTACGAAGTGCTTCTGCTACAACATAGATACGTTCATCATCTACTAAATGCAAACGTTCAATCAATTGTTCCATGGACTCATGAGAGATTTTCTTAAGCTCAATATGGTCTAAACCAATTTCCAAGGAACGAATTGCTTTAAGCAAGGAGCCTTCCAAGGAGCGGTCGATAGCCATAACTTCGCCAGTAGCCTTCATTTGAGTGCCCAATGTGCGGTCTGCCAAATTGAATTTTTCAAATGGCCAACGTGGGAACTTAGTTACTACATAGTCCAGAGTAGGCTCGAAGCATGCTTTTGTTTCGCCTGTTACAGCATTTGTAATTTGATCCAATGTCATGCCTACTGCAATTTTTGCAGCTACCTTCGCAATTGGATAACCAGTTGCTTTAGATGCTAATGCAGAGGAACGGGATACACGAGGGTTTACTTCGATAACGATATATTCATTGCTATTTGGATTCAAAGCGTATTGTACGTTACAACCACCTTCGATTTTCAAGTAACGAATGATTTCTACAGATGCAGTACGAAGCATTTGGTATTGAATATCGTTCAATGTTTGGCTAGGTGCTACAACGATGGAGTCACCAGTATGTACGCCTACAGGGTCGATATTTTCCATATTACATACGATGATACAGTTATCTGCACTATCGCGCATTACTTCGTATTCGATTTCTTTCCAGCCTGCTACAGAACGTTCTGCTAGGATTTGGTGAATTGGTGAAAGTTTCAAACCACGACGTGTGATTTCATACATTTCATCTTCGTTATGCGCAATACCGCCCCCAGTACCGCCCAATGTGTAAGCAGGACGGATGATGATAGGATAACCAATGCGATTAGCAAAGGCTACGGCTTCTTCAAGATCGTTAAAGATATCAGATTCAGGAACTGGTTGATTGATTTCCTTCATCGCTTCTTTGAAGAGCTCACGGTCTTCAGCTTGTTTAATAGCTTCCAGAGTTGTACCTAGAAGTTTTACACCGTATTCTTCTAATACGCCAGCTTCAGACAATTGTACGGCCATATTAAGACCTACTTGGCCACCCAATGTAGCCAATAAGCCCCAAGGACGTTCTTTTTTAATTACTTCTGTTACGAATTCAAGACTAATCGGTTCTACATATACGCGGTCTGCAATATCTGTATCGGTCATAATTGTAGCAGGATTGGAGTTAACCAATACTACTTTATAACCTTCTTCACGAAGGGAACGGCATGCTTGTGTACCAGCATAGTCAAACTCTGCAGCTTGGCCGATAATAATTGGACCAGAACCAATTACAAGTACTTTTTTTGCTTCTGTGGTCATATTATTTTCCCTTTCTCATTAAGTCTTCAAATTCGTCAAATAAATATAGATTATCAGTAGGTCCTGGGGATGCTTCTGGATGATATTGTACAGAGAAGATAGGTAATTCTTTATGACGCATACCTTCTACAGTACCATCATTTACACTGCGATGTGTAATTTCTACAAAGTCTGGCAAGGAAGTATCATCTACTGCATAGCCATGATTTTGAGATGTAATATATACGCGGCCTGTACGTAAATCTTGTACTGGATGGTTAGAGCCCCGGTGACCAAATTTTAATTTAAATGTTGTACCACCATAGGCTTGAGCCAATACTTGATGGCCCATGCAAATGCCGAAGATAGGCTTTTTACCGAATAATTTCTTTACTTCTTCTACAGCATAGCCAAGATCTTGAGGATCTCCAGGGCCGTTAGATAAGAATACACCATCTGGATTTGCTGCCAATACATCTTCAGCCTTAGCATCTGCAGGGAATACTGTTAGACGACAACCAGCTGCTTCTAAAGAGCGAAGGATATTTTCCTTTACACCATAGTCCATTACAGCTACATGGAACTCTGCATTTTTATCGCCACGCATACCTTGCCATTTTGTAGTTACACGCATAACTTGATCTGTTGGCAAGTCTTGTTTAAATAATTTTTGAATATCTTCCATAGGGTAATCAGAACGTACAAGTACGCCTTTCATTACGCCATGGTTACGAAGTACACGTGTAATAGCACGTGTATCTACATCATAAAGGCAAGGGATGCCGTGTAAACGAAGATACTCGCTAAATAAGCCTTCATTTTGCCAGTTAGATGGGAAATCACACAGTTCTCCTACGATAAAGCCTTTACAATATGGTTTAGGGCCTTGAGTAATAGCATTCAATGTACCATAATTACCGATCAAAGGATATGTTAATGTAATAATTTGATCCGCATAGGATGGATCAGTCAAGATTTCTTGATACCCTGTCATACCTGTGTTAAATACAACTTCGCCTACTGTTGGAGCGCCACCTAATAAGGAACCTTCAAACACGGAACCATCTTCAAGAACTAACTTGCCTTTCATTATAAGACTACGCCCTCCTTCATAACTACTTTGCCATCAACTACTGTGAGTTTGGCCTTACCTGTAACAGTCATACCATCAAATGGGCTGACTTTGCCTTTTGTATAGAATTTATTTCGATCTACTGTCCATTCTTCAGTTGTAGAGAATACAGTAATATCTGCTGGTTTACCAACTTCAAGAACACCTGCATCAAGACGCATTAATTCAGCTGGACGTGTACTCATATAGTACACAACTTGGTCAATGCTGAGTTTATCTGGACCATACGCATTGGTAATAACCGCTGCTAAAGATGTTTCGAGACCACTGAAACCATTAGGAGCACAGCAGAACTCATGGTCTTTTTCTTCATATGCATGCGGTGCATGGTCTGTAATAATTGCATCGATTGTGCCATCTTTCAAGCCTTCTAATAATGCTTGACGATGATCTTCGGAGCGAATTGGAGGAGCCATTTTAAACGCTGGATTGTATTCGCGTAAATATTCATCTGTGAAAGATAAATGTTGGCTTGTAACTTCACATGTTACATTAAGACCTTTTGCTTTTGCGCGACGAACCATGTCCACTGTATTTTTACTACTTACGTGTGCAATATGAATGTGACCGCCTGTCATTTCAGATAACAAAATATCACGAGCAACCGCTAAATCTTCAGCTACTGCAGGACGACCAATAACACCTAGTTCATAGGAAACGATACCTTCATGCATATGACCATTTTTAGTCAATGTAATATCTTCTGCATGGTCGATAACCATTTTATTAAACATGGAGGAGTATTCTAAGGCACGACGCATAAATGCAGCATTTTCTACATAATGGCCATCATCGGAGAAAGCTACTACACCAGCTTCAGCCATATCGCCCATTTCAGCAAGTTCCTTACCTTCTAGGCCTTTGGATACAGCACCAATAAATTCTACTTTCACAACGCCAGTGAGTTCAGCCTGTTTTTGTAAACCTCTTACAAGTGCAGCATTATCTACAACTGGGTTTGTATTAGCCATAGTGACTACACGTGTGAAACCACCAGCAGCAGCCGCTTGTGTACCAGAGTGGAAATCTTCTTTAGCTTCTTGGCCTGGTTCACGCAAATGTGTGTGAATATCGATAAGACCAGGTGCTACGATAAGACCTGTTGCATCATATACTTCAGCGCCTTCAGCACTTAAGTTTTGACCGATGGCTGCAATTTTACCATCTTTTACGAGAACGTCTGCTACTTCGTTTTGTTTTTTTGCCGGATTAACTACCGTACCATTTTTAATAAGCAAGCTCACTACCGTCACCTCCGATAATAGTTAAGTACAATACAGCCATACGTACAGCTACGCCATTACGTACCTGTTCTTGAATTACGGATTGATCAGAATATGCTACATCTGGTGCAATTTCAAGGCCACGGTTCATAGGACCTGGATGCATTACCATTACATCATCTTTAGCCAATTTCAATACATCATTGTTAATACCAAAGATACGTGCATATTCTCTATTTGTAGGATACAACGCAGAATGAATACGTTCTAATTGAATGCGAAGTACGTTAACCACATCTGCATCAGCCACTGCTTCACGAATATCGTGGTGTACGGTAACACCTAATTTTTCGAGCTCTGGATATACCATAGTACGAGGACCAGCCAAATGTACTTTAGCACCCATTTTAGTAAGGCCATAAATATTAGATCTTGCTACACGGCTATGCATAATATCGCCTAAGATAACAATTTTTAAGCCTTCAATAGATTCTTTTTTCTCTAAGATGGAATACATATCTAACAAAGCTTGTGTTGGATGTTCATGAGCACCATCACCAGCATTGATAATGATAGGATCTACTGCTTTTGTGGCATATAGAGGAGCCCCTTCTGCACTATGACGCATTACGATAGCATCTGTGCCCATATAGGACATAGTTAGCAAGGTATCGCGGAAGCTTTCACCTTTCCCCATGGAAGAACCGCTTGGAGAAAGATTAATAACGTCAGCCCCTAAATATTTACCGGCCAATTCAAAGGAACTACGGGTACGAGTACTAGGCTCCATAAAAAGGTTAATAATGGATTTCCCCTTTAAAAGTGGAACCTTCTTATCATCAGAAAGAACGATTTTCTTCATTTTCTTTGCCACATTCAAAATCAATTTGATTTCTTCAGGTGACACATTTTGCAAACCCAATAAATGTTTGCCTTTTAGGCTAACTTGTCCCATGATTTCCTCCTAACTCACGTAACAAAAAAGACCTTTTGCCCAGGGCAAAAGGTCAAATAGTTTGCACAAAGAAGCCCTTATGGGGGCGCTTCAACTATATTCCTTTCTCAGCCTCTCTGGACTAAATTAAAAGGTTTTGTACTATGCAATGGTCTCTCGTACCATAGGTGCATTTTCTTTATTTATTGTACTGAATCTGCCCTTGAAAGTCAATGTAAAAGCGAAAGTTCATAAGTATTTTAAAAAGAGGACAAGCCCAGTAAAGTGGCTTGTCCTCTCAATATTTAAGTAATTGTCAGAACCCAAGGAATCTATGATTAGACATTAATAGTTTCTATTATTACAATCGTACATTATCGATTCATAGGATACAGTTTTGGTGGATTTTGATCATCATTTTGTTGATCTTGCTGTGAACCATAAGGTGCTTGACCTTGTTGACCATTAGTCATTGGATTTTGTTGTACATATTGTTGATTTTGTTGAGGTTGACGTTGATCACGACGACGTGTATTTTGAGATGCAGTCGGTCTTGGTTTAGTCAATTCATCAATAGATACAGCATTCGGAATCGATACGGAAGGAGTATCTTCGTGGACGTCATCAAGTTCACTGAAGGAAGGTCCTGTCTTAGCTGCTTGGGCAGCCTTACGTTCTGCTTCAATTTGTTGACGTGCAAGCTCTGCACGACGACGAGCATTTTCTTGCTGATCTTTAACACGTTGAATTGCTTCAGCTCGTTCTTTTGCTTTACGTTCCACTTCAGCTTGTGCAAGTGCCTGTTGACGAGCTTCTTCTGCTTTGCGTTCCGCTTCTAAATGAGCTTGGTAACGTTCTTCAGCAATACGTTTTGCCTCTGCTGCTTGACGTTCAGCTTCTGCTCGTTCTGCAGCCAATCTAGCTTGTTCAGCCTTACGTGCCTCAGCAGCTATACGTGCTTCTTCTGCTTTACGCGCTTCTTCGGCTCGTCTAGCTTCTTCTATGCGACGCGCTTCCTCTGCTCTACGAGCCTCTTCTGCACGTTTTGCTTCGGCTGCGATTCGAGCTTCCTCAGCCTTACGAAGTTCTTCTGCCCGTTTTGCTTCAGCTGCGATTCGAGCTCAGACGATTGCTGTAAGATGCGAGTTGGTTAAGTGCATAGCCGAGATTTTTACCT
>NZ_CALJSP010000135.1:0-1850 GCF_937975875.1 Veillonella dispar
ATACATCATTTAAAACAATGCTTCAATATACACCAGAAGAGATTAAATACTTCTTGGACTTGGCAGCAAAATTAAAAGCCGATAAAAAAGCAGGTAAAGAAATCAAAACATTAGTAGGTAAAAACTTTGCATTAATTTTTGAAAAAGACTCCACACGGACTCGTTGTGCCTTTGAAGTAGGTGCTGCAGACCAAGGTGCTCATACAACATATCTTGGCCCTACAGGTTCCCAAATGAATAAAAAAGAATCCTTAAAAGATACAGCGCGTGTTCTAGGATCTATGTATGATGCTATCGAGTTCAGAGGTTTTGATCAAGCCGATGTAGATACATTAGCTGATTATTCTGGCGTACCTGTTTGGAATGGTCTTACTGATATGGATCACCCTACACAAACATTAGCGAATTTCTTGACGCTTCAAGAAAATATCGATAAACCATTGAATGAAATCTCTTATGCTTATGTGGGTCATGGTCAATCTAATATGTGTAATGCCTTAATGAGTGGGGCCGTTAAAATGGGTATGGATTTCAGACTTATCGGTCCTAAACAATACTGGCCAGCCGGTCCATTCTATGAAGAATGTTTGAAAGTTGCAAAAGAAACAGGTGCTACCATTACATGTACAGATAACGTAGCGGAAGGTGTTAAAGACTTAGATGTAATCTATACAGGTGTATGGGTAACTATGGGT
Source organism: Veillonella dispar (assembly GCF_937975875.1). Taxonomy (GTDB): domain Bacteria; phylum Bacillota; class Negativicutes; order Veillonellales; family Veillonellaceae; genus Veillonella; species Veillonella dispar_B. The sequence continues at coordinate 696 of NZ_CALJSP010000135.1, forward strand.
GATACTTATGATATGTGGGAAGAACGTATCAATACGTTTAAACCATTCCAAGTTAATGCTGAAATGATGGCATTAACAGGTAATCCAAATACTAAATTCTGTCACTGCTTGCCAGCGTTCCACAATACGGAAACTCAAGTAGGTAAAGATATCTTTGAACGGTTCGGTATGAATGGTATTGAAGTAACGGAAGAGGTATTTGAAGGACCAAATTCTTTAGCATTCCAAGAAGCAGAAAATCGTCTCCATACCATTAAGGCCGTTATGGTTGCTACATTTAGTGACTATCCATTGAAATAATTTCATCTCCCTAGAAGGTGATGTGTGGTATAGTTTGTTTCCTATTTATAATAGCTGAGGGGCTGTATAAATAGGTGTGAGTCACCAATAGGTGAGAATTGAGGTTTACTATGGCACCTTATAAAGTATTTATTGTCGGTCATGAAGGTACGACAGGTTTAAGAATTCATGAACGGTTATCTGATAGAAAAGATATAGAATTATTGGCTACTGCTGATGAGGATCGTAAAAATGTAGAGGCTATTAAAGCGGTAGCTAAAGAGGCAGATATTGTATTTCTCTGCTTGCCTGATGCGGCATCTAAAGAAATCATGGCGGCTATCGGTGAACTACCTTGTAAGGTAATTGATACATCTACTGCGTTTAGAACTGCTGATGATTGGGCTTATGGTTTCCCAGAACTTGGTGCTGATTATAAAACAGCTATCAGTACAGAAAAACATATTGCCAACCCAGGCTGTCATGCGAGCGGTATGATTGCTTGTATTGCGCCTCTTGTAAAAGCAGGTCTTGTGCCAACAGATTATCCTTTCACCATTACATCCTTAACTGGCTATAGTGGGGGCGGTAAAAAGATGATTGGTCAATATGAAAGTAATCCAAAGGATTATTTTCTCTATGCACCGCGTCAATATGGTCTAAGTCAACAGCATAAGCATTTGCCAGAGGTTCAACATGTTTGTGGACTTAGTGAAGCACCTATTTTTATGCCTATCGTTGACGATTATTATTCCGGTATGGAAGTTACTGTAGGTATCCATAGTCGTTTATGTCAAAAGCCCGTTAGCATCGATAAAGTGCAACAGGCATTGGAAGATTTTTACAAAGATAGCACAGTCGTTACTGTTGTACCAT
>NZ_CALJSP010000136.1:0-4347 GCF_937975875.1 Veillonella dispar
CACCGAAAATGGTGAACCACCTAAAAAATATAGAGCTATATAAACCAAAAGGAGCTATCCCATAAGATAGCTCCTTTTTATATAGCAAAAAGGCAGTACAACCAAATGGTTATACCGCCTTGATTCATCAATTATTCAGCAGTGAATGGCAATAAAGCGATTGCACGTGCACGTTTAATAGATGTAGTCAATTTGCGTTGATGTTTTGCGCAAGTACCGGAAATACGACGAGGTAAGATTTTGCCGCGTTCAGTCGTAAAACGACGAAGTTTAGCAACATCTTTATAGTCGATTTGATCGATATGGTCTGCACAGAAAACGCATACTTTTCTTCTTGGCTTTCTGCCTCTATCTCTTCTCATTGCGAATCCTCCTTTTCGAATTAGTAGGAGTCCCTGACACTAGAACGGGATGTTTTCGTCATCGCCGCCTGTACTGAAACTATCAAAATTGGACCCACCTTCGAAAGAATTAGTATTCATATCAAGGGATTGGCCCACAAAGTTCGCTACTACTTCAGTAACGTACCGTTTTTGACCGTCCTGAGTCTCGTAAGAACGAGTTTGCAAACGACCTTCTACAAAGCAACGACTGCCTTTACGAAGATTGCCTGCCGCTTCACCAAGTTTACCCCAAGCAACGCAGTTGATAAAAGCAGTTTGTTCTTTCGTCTCATTTGTTGTGGAATCAATATAGGTGTTTGTAGCAGCTACTGTGAAAGTTGCTACAGCACGACCAGTTTTGGTATAGCGTACTTCAGGATCACGAGCTAAATTACCTAGAATTTGTACAGAGTTCATGTTTTCCTCCAGGCTTTAATTATGCTTCGTGTTTAACAATTAGATGTCTTAGGACTTCATCGTTGATTTTCAATACACGATCGATTTCTTTGATTTCAGCAGGTGCTGCTTCAAAGTTGATCAATACATAGAAACCGTCAGTGAATTTCTTCACAGCGTAAGCAAGACGACGCTTGCCCCAACGATCTACCTTTTCTACTGTGCCGCCTACACGAGCAATTAAAGCTTCTACTTTTTCAATAACAGCGTTAGTTGCTTCCTCTTCAGCTGGTTTCACAATAAACATGACTTCGTATTTGTTCATACAAAATCACCTCCTCTTTCGGACTAATGCCCCTATCGACACATAGGGGTAGGAAGTGCTTACCATCAATAAGCCTTACTATTATAACCTAAAAAAAGAATGAAAGCAAGAGTTCAATTTTAAACCCTTGCTTTCACTAATATTATATACGATTATATTTTTCATCCTCAGGAAAAGCGATAATGGCGCAAATAATAACAAATAATGTAATAACCCCCATCATAGGATCTGCCGTATCGTTTGGTAAGAAGGTAAGCATCAACGATGATACAATACCACTACCATATTGCATAGCCCCTAATAATGCTGCCCCAGAGCCAGCCATTCTACCTGCTCTATCTAATGCTAATGCATTCGTTACAGCTGCAATGATGCCGTTCATAGAGAAGAATAAAAAACAACCAATAACGATTAACCACAGCGAATGGTAGCCTAAGACAATCAGGCCCATTACAACGGATACACAAATAGCAGCAAATAAGGTGGCAAATCTCAATAATCTATCGAGACGTATAGCACTTACAATGCGTCGATTGATGGCGCTTAGTAACATAACACCAATAATATTAACAGAAAAGAGATAACCAAAGTACTCTTTTGGTACCTCATAGACATCAATATATACATAAGGCGAACCTGTTAAAAACGCATAGATAGCAATATAAAAGGAACTGACACATAGTGTATATTTCATAAAGCCTTTATTGCGCAATAAAATCCAATAATTATTATAGGTATGAGCTATAGACTTTTTACTACGTTTCTCTACAGGATGTGTTTCAGGAATGACTAATACAGCAACAAGCATTAAAATACCGATGGCAACAAGCAACCAAAATATGGAATGCCATGTATACCACACGAGTAGATGCCCTGCTAGCATCGGCCCTGCAATAGGTGCTATAGCCATAACAATGGCTAATGTAGATAACATTTTTGCAGCCTCAGTCCGACCGTATAAGTCGCGAATCATAGCCCGTGATAACATGGGTCCTACGCAAGCACCAAAGGCCTGGAATACGCGCCAAGCTAGTAATTCTAGCATAGACGAACTTAAGGCACAGCCCACAGACCCTATAATAAATAAGACTATCCCCATAATCAAAGGCTTCTTACGACCAATTTTATCGCTAACAGCTCCCCAAAAAAGCTGAGCCAGCGCAAAACCTATTAAGAAACCAGTCAACGTTAATTCTGCATCACCATGGAGATCACGCCCCATCTCTGGCATGGCAGGCAAATAAATATCCGTCGACAACGATGTAAACGCCATCAAAGCACTTAATATAGAAGTAAAAAGCCATCCTTTATTGCTAATCGTCAGCATAAAGACACCACTTTCATGTAAAATCGCACTATAATATGTATTTATTTAGATTATATCAAAAACAAAGTTAATCCTATATAGTTTTGATATTTTTCAATAAAAAAGCGTAGTAAAATACTACGCAAAAATTGGCATATAACCAAATGTCAATTCTATTTTTCCTAAAATTACATTGATATACTAATCCTAAGAGTCATCACGTGAGTTAGGCCCATCACCGAAAGGTGGTGATACTATGAGCAAATTCGAAAAGTACTACTTAATTCTTTTTGTAATTTCCATAGCAATATCACTCTTTGCACTATTCAAATAGTATAAAGACAAAAGCCTAACGCAACAGAGTATTCAAAATACTCGCACGCTAGGCAATCATAAGAAAACATTTATAAGATGAGCCTAACGCAACCACACGTTGATGGCTCTCTTTTTATTTATTATACATCAAATGCGAAATTTCTTAAAGGAATTATATGATAAATGGCTCATTATCATTAACGATATACACATTTCTATTAGGTACTAATGCCTCTAATCTCTCAGGATTATCAGTGTGAACCGGAATAATAACGTCAGGATTAACTAATTCTATAAACTTAATCAAATTATCTTTAGACACATGACCACTGGCATGACATATATAAGATGGATATGTATCTAGCAAATCTTTCAATGCTAAATCCTCCTCAATATATCCTGTCCACATGGAATATATAATACGTACATCATCTTTAGGGAACTCTTTAATTTTAGAAATAAAATTTTCTGTCCCTCTTACTAAGGATACAAATCCATGTTCCATATAGCATTTAGGATACCTTCCTTTCTCAATAACTAATGGGCTATCATGTCTACGATACAAAGAACTTTCATAATATACATTATTAATCACAGTATCTAATATTCTTTTCTGATAAGCATCACAAATGAGTACTTTATCAGTTGGCATATTCTGCCAAATCCCCATAATACGGTCAATATTCGTAGAGGAACACATAACAAAAACATATTTCCCATCTTGAATATATGAAGAAATATCGTCTAACACTGTGGCTTCAGATATATAATCACCTGCGTCTCTAGACAATGAGGTGCCCTCTGTAATTAATACATCAACCTCACCTATATAGGTATTAACTAATTTGTCTAATACGTGATGGCGCAACCCATGCATCCGGAAATCACCTGTATATAAGACACGTTTACCTTCTGCTTCAATGACAAACATATAACTATCCGCAGCACTATGATCGATAACTAAAGGTCTGATACGTATATCACCAATAGAAAAGACATCTCCGCCCCGAAATGTATTAGCACCTAATAAACGCAAGTATAAACCTCTATCTTGATACTCAGCACCTATTAGCGCGATTTCCTTACTTAATTCACCCATATATAATGGAATTTCTGATAGTGCAGAGGTTAGTTGGCCTAAATGATCCATATGATAATGAGAAATCACAATACCGTCACAATCCGGCATTCCTTTTGTAACACCGTCTATATCCAGATTTATAGGTGTGTACTTTTCATCTAAACTTAATTCATTACCAAAATCTAACATAATGTGAGTAGATGCTGTACTAATTTCTATGGCACTACCACCAATCTGATGTGTGCCACGATGAACAACAATATTCATATTCAACCTTTACTTAGAAATGGTAAGCAATGTTTCTGCTCGATATAAACGATCCAAATTTTCTGACCAATTATCTACTTTATTTTTATAAGGCGCTTTACATACTTTTTGAGCTTGTAATACAACAAATCGAATTTGTTTCAATTTAGACTCTTGTTTTAATATAGCCTCACATAAAGCTCGCAATTCTTTTCTTTTACTTGGATTAATTAATTCCTGGCACTCTTTATACTGTTGTGACACAACAGTTTTAGATGGATAGTTAGGTTCATTA
>NZ_CALJSP010000137.1:0-2880 GCF_937975875.1 Veillonella dispar
ATATAGCTGCATCAAGGGCCGCGGGATTCACGGAGCGATGCGGAATGTCAAGCGGCCGTTATGATCTTGATGGTAAAAGTAGGTTTAGGTATTGGTCCAAATCTTGGTATTCTTACAAGTGCAGGCTGGGCATTGTTATTACAAGAGCTTGGTCATTTCTTTGGTACTATTGTATTCGGTTTACCTGTGGCTTTATTAGTAGGTATGCGTCGTGAAGCAGTAGGTGCTTGTTACTCTGTAGACCGTGAACCGAATGTAGCGATTATTATCGACAAATTCGGTTTTAGCTCTCCAGAGGGCCGTGGTGTTATGGGCATGTACATCTGTGGCGTTCTTATTGGCGCAATGTGGTCCTCCGTATTGGCAGGTATGCTGGCACAATCTGGTTGGTTCCATCCATTGGCATTGGCTATGGGCGCTGGCGTAGGTAGTGCTAGTATGATGGCTGCCGCTACGGCTCCAATCATTGCAGTATATCCAGATTATGAACAACAAATTATGGCTCTTGCTGGGGCAGCAAACTTATTAACTACTGTTCTAGGCGTATACTTTGGTCTATTTGTTTCTTTACCAGTTATGGAAAAAACATACAATTTCTTTACAGGTCGTACACGTGAACAAGATTTAGCAGAGGAGGCAGCACATCATGAGTAAAAGCGAAAAATTAACACAATTTGTCATCGTTATCTGCATTGCTGCTATCATCACTGCAGTAGGTAATGTCATGGATGGCAAACATCTATTTAGCGATAGTTTAGTTGGCGTAGCTATTTTGGCAGCCCTTGCTACAATTGGCGCCTTGATCTCTAACTTACCATATGCTAATAAATTACCTATGGTATTCTGGGTATCTTTAGTTGGTGTTATCGCTTCTTTACCAGGTACTCCTGGCCAAGAATGGATTATTGCTAAAACTAGCCAAGTTACATTCCTTGCAACGACAACACCTGTACTTGCTTATGCTGGTTTATCCTTAGGTAAAGACCTTGGTGCGTTCCGTCGCTTATCTTGGCGTATTATTCCTGTTGCATTAGCTGTAACAGCGGGTACTTTCATCTGTGCAACAGCACTAGCGCAATTAGTACTTCATTTAGAAGGTTTAATTTAATACTAAATCATAATGTTAGATGTCTAAACTATGTTAAGATATAATTATAGATTTATATTTCATAAGATATCTATACATTAAGATTCCATGATCGACCGTATTTTATACGGTCGATTTTATAAAGGAGATATTATGAGCCGTATGACAAAGGAAGAAGTTAAAGAACGTGTTTGTAAAGCTATTGTTGATGCACAACCGCGTTTACGAGAATTAGCAGAATCTATTATGGCTGAACCTGAGCTGGGTTTTAAAGAGGTAAAAACATCTAAAAAGGTTCAAGCTATGTTTGATGAACTTGGCATTTCTTATACTACTGGCCATGCATTGACAGGTGTAAAAGGTCGTATGAAAGGCCGAGATAGTAAATATACGGTTGCTATGGTGGGGGAATTAGATGCCATTCTCTGTCCTCGCCATCCTCGTGCCGATGATTTAACAGGGGCTGCTCATTGCTGTGGTCATAATGTACAAATTACCAATATGTTTGCCGTAGCTATAGGCCTACAAGCAGTGATGAACGAATTAGCAGGCGATGTTGTACTATTTGCTGTTCCTGCAGAGGAAATGATTGAAATTGATTACCGTAATAAATTGCGTGAACAAGGAAAACTCAAGTATATGGGCGGTAAACAACAGCTCATCTATGAAGGTGCTTTCGACGATATCGATATGGCTATGCAAATGCATGTGGAGACTGCCAAAACTTCAGCTGGTGAAATGGGGCTAGGTAGTACCTCTAATGGTTTTGTATCTAAGCTGATTGAATATCACGGCAAGGTGGCTCATGCGGCTCAAGCACCTCATGAAGGTATCAATGCTCTTAATGCTGCTTTGATGGGGGTTATGGGGGTTAACTCCATTCGTGAAACTTTCAAAGAAAGCGATTATTTCAGATTCCATCCCATCATTAATCAAGGCGGTACATTGGTAAACTGTGTGCCTGATTATGTTCAAGTTGAAAGCTATGTGCGTGCCTCTAATATTCAAGCTATTGTAGATGGTAACCATCGTGTTAACAGAGCATTAAAAGCTGGTGGCGATGCAGTAGGGGCTACATGTGTTATCAATGACCTACCTGGTTATTTACCGATGCGTAATGATGAACGTATGAATGCTCTATTACGAGAAAACTCAAATCCTATCTTTGGTGAAGCCAATGTATACCAAGGTCCACATATTACGGCTAGTACAGACATGGGGGACGTATCTCACTTGATGCCGGTTATCCATCCATGGGTTGGCTGTATCAGTGGTGTACTACACAGTGCAGAATATGAAATCTCTGTACCTGACGTAGCGTACATTAAAACAGCACAAGCCTTGGCAATGACCATCGTAGACTTACTATACGATGATGCAGCAGGCGCTAAAGATGTATTAGACCACTTTACACCAGCATTAAACAAACAAAGCTATATTGAACTCTTAGATCGCATTGCTAAGGGTGAATAAAATAAACCACCTATTGAAGATAAATTGATTATCTTTGGTAGGTGGTTTACAATTTTATTAAATGATTTCAAAAAATTTACTAATTGTTGATTGATAGAAAGTATACGTTTATGTATAGTAATTTATTGCATTCAGATGTGACACTGTATATAGTTATTGGTTTATTGATAGGTAACTATATGTTATTTAAAAATCAATATAACAATCCTAAAAAGTTTATTCCTATATTTTTATTTACTAATATATGGGGAGGAATAAACATTTACACCATGTTGGCAGTACGCTCTATCAGCGTTTCATCGTGTGAAATAAAAAGCACA
>NZ_CALJSP010000138.1:0-21791 GCF_937975875.1 Veillonella dispar
CTACCATTTTAGAAAATACAACCGACAAAGAAGAACGTTTCGTCATGTTCTTTGCTGTTTCTGCCACCACAACATAGCAGCCCTTTGTGCGATTCCAAATCACTTTAAATACTCGATTCATTAATCTTTCTCCTATAAAACTTATAAAACTTACTAACTAACTATCTACATATTTAATGAAATAACAATGATGTATCGATGATGTATTGAGAATTCATCGACATTCTTGAATGTGTATATCTAAAATACCACAAATTACGGGAAAAGTAAACTTTTTTTCATTTTATTTTCATAAAACCCATCGTAATTTTACAAATTTTTCTATATATAAACCAATTATATATACCCAAAATATGAATAAAATACTAACATTATAAAAAACAAAGCTAATTTAATGATTCCAACTAACTAAATCACCAAAATATTCTCCTACAGAGAAGAAAGAGACCCTGATAAGGGTCTCTTATATTATAGGCCAGCAGCATCAATCCAAGATTGTAAATCCGCCTCTGCTAGTTCCATATCCTCTTCATATGCACCAGCTACGACTGGATATTTAGCAACCTCTACAGTGTGCAAAATCGAATCATCTCGGCCATTTTTAAAGGTGCCAATCCAAATTCCAGAGAATTGAGATTCATACCACTCTACAGGCTGATCTGTTTCATTGAAGTTAATCGTAATATGACCACGACCAAGTGTTTCTAATACCTCCACTTGCTCTTCTTCTGCAAGACCTGTTTTCTCTATATAAATAGAATAAGTCTCACCTGTTTCACGCAAATTTTTAAGTGCTAAACGCAACTCATTTAAAACGGCGCGAACATTACCATAATTCTCAATCATAAATACTCCTATTAGAGATAATTTTACATCCTATAAACCGATTAGTTTAAGTATTAGGTTCTGCAGTTACGCCCCATTCTCGTAACACATTGAGTACACGTTCTTTCACCTCTGGTAAAGCTCGTTGTACAGGTGCACTAGGTTCAAAACCAATCTCTAACGATTCTGGTTCCACCCCAATAACGACTGCATCCTCTAAGGGGTCTTCTTGAATGGCGCGGATACGTAAAATATCTTGCATTCCTACTTCGTGTACAGAAATATGTTCTGTAAAATATTGTTCTAATTCCTTATGAGGGAACTCATATATAGTTCCTGGAGCTTCCCCACCATTGATAGCGTCTACGAGAAGAATTTTCTTCATACCACGCATATACGTAAGCAGTTCCATTCCCATCGTTCCACCATCAATAATAGAAATAGACGGTGTAAATGTGAAAGACTCTTTCAACTCTTTTACTACATGAACCCCTAACCCCTCGTCAGTAAGTAATATATTACCTACACCGAGTAGGACGATTTCATTATTACCATCATCATAAAGGCTATTTAAATCAATACGCGGACCCTCTGAGTCCGCGTATTGTTCCAAGCCACTGATGATTTCAGTACTTGTATTAGTCATTTTCTTGTAATTCTCTTTCTCTAGGATCGTTAGGATCACTTGGACGATATGTTGTACCAGATGGTTTATCGATACGTTCACCACGACGGCGTTTGCCATTGAGGTCTTCAATATCGATTGGGTCATGCGCATAATACTTCATACCAGAAACCATAGCAGATACTTCGCCAGATTCTTCCATAACGTCTTCTCGGAATGCCATGTACACATGAACGATAGTAAAGAACAAGAAGCCCCAAGCAATATAGTGATGGATAATATGAACCTTGTATTCACCACCAAATAATGTAACAACTGGAGCAAATAAAGTTCCTAAAATACCATTAGGATTAACCATTGAAAACATGGCAAAACCCGTTAAGATTTCAAAGAAGAACATAATGTACACCATCATGTACGCAGTTCTCGCTAAGGAGTTACGAAGCCAATGATGTTCATGCTTTTGAGGAATCATCAAATAGTGCAATGTAGTTTCTTTAAGACCGTACCAATACCGTTTTTGACGGAATTTAGGTAATAATCTGTCTCCTCGATTCCAAAGAGCACCAGCAAATCGGAAGATAAAGGAGAATGTTAAGATAACACCCGCAATGAAATGGATACGACGCATAGTTTCCATAGAGAACCAGCCGTCAATTGCAAAGGTTGGTTCTGGATTACCTGTAATAGCTGCAAATCCTGGATCACCAATATATAGGCCAGTCCAGAATAAAGCCGTTACACTAAGCACCATAGTCCAGTGGAATATGCGCAGCCATAAACTAAATACGACATACGCCTTTTTGTCAGTATGTATTAACATAAGCCCACCACCCTTTATTTACACAATGCATCTGTATTGACGGAAACAATTTTTTCGCCTTTTTTATTGTATAAATGGGTTGCACATGCGAGACATGGGTCGAAGGAGTGAATTACCTTCAAGATTTCAAGTGGTTTATCTGCAATTTTTACATGTGTATCAATCATGGAGTCTTCGTAGGCACCATGTTCGTTAGCTGCAGTCTTAGGACATGCATTCCATGTAGATGGTACGATACATTGATAGTTTGCAGAGCGACCATCTTTAATATGAATCCAGTGACCCAAACCACCACGAGGAGCATCTACAAGGCCAACACCTTTAGCATCTTTATCCCATGTATTTGGCTCAAATTTAGTCATATCAGCTACAGTAGTGTCACCATTTTTTATGTTAGCAACGAGTTTATCAAAGAAGTATTGACTCATATTTGCTGCTACTTGTGCATCAAGGCCACGACATGCTGTACGACCAACCATTGTAGTCATCCATACGTGAGCAGGAACGCCAAGTACTTGAGATACTGTATCGATTTGACGAACAATCATGGATTCTGCCCAAGTTGGATCTTTAATGATACCTTGTTTTACTTTTGTATATACAACGATATATTTTGCTAATGGGCCAACTTCTGCAGTTTTGCCTTTGAAAGTTGGGGATTTAATCCAAGAATATTTTTTATCTTCATCAAGGAATTCCCATTTTTCTTTTGTACCAGATTTAGGGCCTGTAAACTTAGGATCTGTAACACCTTCGATAGGATGAAGAGAGCTTTTACCATCTGGATATGTGAACCAGGAGTGATCAACCTCTTCACTGAGGTATTGAGGATCCATGAAGTCTTTACCTTCTAATGGAATAAATGTAGCTTTATCTACGCCTAAAGCGAAGTTTTCAACTACGCCATTAGAACGAACGACACATTTTTTATGGTAGTCACCATTAGAAATGCCAGAATATGTATCATCTGGATAGTCACCGTAGGACATAACGCGTTTTTTCGCAAGGCCACCGCCATCAATCATGCCTTTTTCTACATACATTTTGCCGATAGCTAATAGATCTGGCACGTAGAAATTATTTACCAAATCTTTAGCCAATGCAATAGATTCTTCTACCGCAGCAAGACGTTGTGTATTAATAGGCGCATTCATATCATTCATAGAAATAGAACATGGCATGCCACCTACAACATAGTGCGGATGAGGGTTTTTACCACCAAATACAACGTGAGGAATTACGATATCACGTTGACGATCAAGAATATTCAAGTAATGGGATACGGCCATCAAATGAACCTCTGGTGGCAACAAATTATAATCAGGATGATCCCACCATTGAGCGGAGAAAATACCCAATTGACCAGATTCTACAATTTTCTTAATCTTTTGTTGTATAGCTGTGAAATAAGCAGTTGTAGCTTTAGGGAACTCTTTAGGATATGCAGAGTCTTTAGACGCAGTTTCAGCAGGCGCTAAACCACTTACATTATAAGTATTTAATACATCATTTTGTAATTGTGCTGTTTTAGCTGGATCTGCACTAAGAGCTGCTACAGGGCTAACCCAGTCAAGAGCGTGTAAATGATAGAAGTGAACAATATGGTCATGTACATCTAAAGAGCTATGCATGATATTACGAATGTAGTTTGCATTTTTAGGAATAGTAATTCCAAGAGCATCCTCTACAGCACGTAATGCTGCTAAGGCATGTGTTGTAGTACATACACCACAAATACGTTGTACGAACGCCCAAAGGTCACGAGGATCGCGATCTTTAGCAACAAGTTCGATACCGCGCCAAGCAGTACCAGAAGACAATGCGTCCTCTACTTTACCACTCGCTTCATCAACTTTTATTTCTACCCGTAAATGACCTTCAATACGGGAAATCGGATCTACTACTACGCGTTTCATTAGTGACCTCCTCCATTATTATGTTTCTTTTCATCCCATAAGCCTTGTTCTTTTAAGCGTTTTTCTTCTTTCATATCAAGAATTTTATTACGCGTAAGAGTTGCAGCACCATGAACGATAACTGCTGCAGTAGCACCAACAGCAGCCACTGTACCGATTGTATCAGCAGTTGTGATGGTATTAGCTAATGGAATATCTGGTAAACGTTTGTAGAATACGTCATTATCCCAGAAGCCCTTTTCAGAGCAACCAATACAACCGTGACCGGATTGAATTGGATAGGATAAACCATTCCACCAACGTAAGTTACCACAAGAATTATATGTTTGAGGTCCACGACAACCTACTTTGTACAAGCACCAACCAGATTTGGATGCATCGTCGTCGAATTTTTCAACGAAGAGACCAGAGTCAAAGAAGGCACGGCGGTAGCATGTGTCGTGAATACGATTGCCATAAAATTGTTTAGGACGACCTTGAGAATCAAGAGGTGGAATTTGACCAAATAATGCATAGTGCATGATTACACCAGTCATAACCTCTGGAATTGGAGGACAACCCGGAACTTTGATAATAGGTTTACCAGATACAACAGAAGATACAGATACTGTATTTGTTGGATTTGGTTTAGCCGCTTGAATACCACCCCAAGCTGCGCAGGAACCATATTCAATGATTGCTGCTGCGCCTTTAGCCGCTTCTAATAAGGATTCTTTAAATGTGCGACCACCTACTGTACAGTAAACACCATTTTCATCAAGTGGCACACCACCTTCAACAGCCAAGATGTATTTGCCTGCTTTTTCTTTGATGATTTTCTCTAAATGTTCCTCTAATGGTGCACCAGATGCAGCCGCCAAAGTATCATCATATTCAAGAGAAATCATATTCAAAATTACATCAGATGTAAATGGAGAAGATGAGCGAATAAAGGACTCACTACAACCAGTACATTCATGACCATGTAGCCAAATTACCGTAGGCAATTCAGTTGTTTCAGCTGCCTTAACAACAGTGTCTAACATCGTTGGTGGCAAGCCTAGAATAGCGGTGAGTGCTACACAGGATTTCATAAATGTGCGTCGACTCAAACGGCGCTCTTGGAAGAGTGTCCATAAACTGTTTATACGATTCTTCACGGAATATAGCCTCCTTACAACAACTTTGCGCAATATATCAATATTACTTAATGAACTACAACTATTATGATAATAATCATACTATGAAAATTAAATAATGTACTATCTAATTCGTCACAGCTATTATGATAACAATCATATTCTTACTACTTTATTATATCACTTAATATTTATGAAAACTATATAATTCAAATAAAAAAGCTGTATACAAGAAAGTTTATTTAACTTGCATACAGCCTTGTATTATATATTTTTTGTAAAATTCATTAGTTATCAATAAATTAGATAACTTCCTTGATTAGGGACTCAAGCACATCAGCTTTCTTGTAACCCACAAGGGAATCAAGCATTTTGCCATCACGGAAGAATACCATAGATGGAATACCATCAATATCTTCTTTCAACAAAATACCACGAAGATTTTTATCTTCTGCATCAACACTAAAGAACTCTACTTGTCCTTTTAAACGTTCAGCTACTGCTTCTACTTCTGGACGCATAACAGTGCAAGGTTCGCACCAGGCAGCCCAGAAATCAACAATAGCTAAACCTTTAGAGCCAAGTACTTTTTCATCAAATTCTTGCACACTAGTAATCGCTGTAATTGCCATGAAGTTCTCCTAACAAAGATCTACAATCTTGTATACTATAAATTATATCTTAAATATGGAAGCAAGCAATCAATAAGCCGAGTTCTGTTCCGCTTGCGCGGTGACGATTATCTTTCTAGGCGTACAGTCGCCTGCACGCTCGAGCGACACAACCCGGAAGGTAGGCGGGACCACCCTTAACCCTTCCCTATTCGGTCTTGCTCCGGATGGGGTTTACCGAGCCAGCCTGTTACCAGACTGCTGGTGAGCTCTTACCTCACCTTTCCACCCTTACCACTGACGTGGCGGTTTCCTTTTCTATGGCACTTTCCCTAAGGTTACCCTCGCCAGACGTTATCTGGCATCCTGCCCTATGGAGCTCGGACTTTCCTCGAGTCCAATGGACTCGCAACCGTCTTTCATACTTGCTTCAATTCAGTTTATCATAGCTAGCCTATTTGTTGCAAGAAAATGCAATATTATAAGAAAAAGAAATCATTTTGTTCTGTAAAAGCTTTCACAGGAACAGGTACATCTTTACTAAGTAAATAATCACATAAGCCTCTCGCAACAATAGATTCTGTGCCAAAATGCCCTGCATCAACTACGAGCAATCCTAGCTCTTTAGCTAATTGTGCATCATGATATTTCACATCACCTGTAATATATGCATCCACATGTATACGAGCTGCATCCTTAATAAATTCCGCGCCAGCACCGGAGCAGAGTGCTATAGATTGTATTTCTTGAGGAGCTACTCCAGCAAAACGAATATTAGCGTCTGGCAATGCTTCCTGAACCCATTCACGGAATGTATCTAAATTGAGTGCATTTGGCAAACGACCAATACGACCTAAATATTGAATTGAACCTTTTGGCTCAGCCAAGGACACCACTTCATAAGCCACCTCTTCATAAGGATGGGTCTCTTTCATCGCCTCTACAACTTGGCTTAAATGTGTACCATCAACGATAGCATTCACTTGTACCTCAGCTGCTACCGTTAAAGCACCAGCTTCACCGATAACAGGATTAGAATCTTCGTTACCAATGAAGCGACCTTCACCATGAATACTAAAGCTACAATGCTCATAGTTACCAATTTTACCAGCACCAGCAGATCCCATTGCATGACGAACCGCATCAGCTGCATTTTCAGGCACAAATGTAGTTATCTTATATAGCGCATCTTCACCAGTTTTGATAAAGCCCTTAACATCTATAAGACCTAATCGTTCTGCCAACATATCGTTTAAGCCACCAGGTGCAATATCAAGATTCGTATGGGCACTATATACGGCTATCTTATGTTGAATCAATCTATGAATCATGCGCTCTTGAGCCGTATCACAAGATAATTGTTTTAATCCTTTAAAAATTAACGGGTGATGACTAACAATCAAATTACAGTCATGTTCAATGGCATACGAAATTGTTTCCTCTGTTACATCTAATGTAGTTAATACACCTGTAACCATAGTGCTTCTGTCGCCTACCATTAGGCCTACATTATCCCAAGATTCGGCATAAGATCGAGGTGCTAATTGTTCCATTAAGGTAATGACTTGTTGAACAGTTGTCATAAAACTCACTTCTTTCTATCTACTTTCTAAAAGACTACGAAGAAATTCGACTTCGCGCTTTAAATCCCGATATTTGTCAGTATGGCTCAATTTCTCTGTCATACCATCTAAAGCACATTGTCGTTGATATATCAAATACTCAATATAATTATTCCAAAGAGGTGGACGTTCTTGTTCTAAAAGAGCCCCTACAGACCACAGCAAGGATTCTTCAGGCAATGCGGCATACATATTTTCATGATTTGCTGTGCCCGTATAGTTTTCCAGGCAATCCTCGCGAATCGCTAAAAACGCAGTATATAATTTACCGGTATCTTCAACAATAATTTCAAGAACAATAACATAGCCTTTTTGCACCATATATTGACGCAATTCTTTTTGCCCATTCTGCGGTTGTAACACGTAGAACTCCAACGGTTCAGGCCCTTCTTCTACGATATCGCGCATCAAGAAGCCGCCCATACCACAGCAAATAGCACCATTTAACTCGCCCTTCTCGGTAACCTTGAGGCCATCACCTAAACGGCAATCTACCTTAGAATCAAGTCCTCGGGACTTAACATATTCTTTTGCAGATTCTAAAGGTCCCTTATGTACATCACCGGCGATAACAAAGTCAGCACGATTACGATTGATAAGTTCTACTGCTAAATATCCATGATCAGTACCAATATCAGCTATTGCACGAGCCTTTGGCACAATCGAAAACACCGCCTCTAAGCGATCCATCATAGGTCTTGGTTCCATAATTCCTCTATTTCCTATTTATCTCTTAGTAAACTCATAAATCAGACGATGGATACTGTAGAGTATCATCTACTATCTATCTTAGTAATGACTATTGTATCTAAGAAATAAATGAATTACATATAAAAATAACCGCCCTTGAAATCTCAAGGACGGTAGATATCAACATAATTGGTGGGCCCACCTGGGATCGAACCAGGGACCGACCGGTTATGAGCCGGTTGCTCTACCCCTGAGCTATAGGCCCACAGTTAGTTTCTAGCTTATTAATTATACCGAATAGCCTGACTATTAGTCAAGATATCTAGTCTACGACTGTTTCATCAACATAAAACGGTGAATCATATTATCTTCGTTAAATACACCCTTTGTAGCTAATGTAGTAGTCTGACTATCTGTAGATTTAATCCCTCTCGCACTCATACAACTATGAGAAGATGTAATATGAACAATAACATCCTCTGACCCTGTAGCTAGTGAAATAACTTCAGCTATATCTTCTCCAATTTTTTCTTGTAATTGCAATCGTTTGCAACACATTTCAGCAATGCGAGGTATTTTAGATAAGCCAATAACACGACCTTTAGGAATATAGCCAATGCTAATACTCATATCATACATCAAAGCCATATGGTGTTCGCAATGAGAAAAACACGTAATATCCTTTACTACAACCATTTGATTTGTATCAACTTCAAAGGTCTTACCATACATCTCTGCAATCTCAGCATTCGTATACTGAATCCCTTCGTATACCTCTGCCATCATTTGAGCTACACGCTTAGGCGTTTCTACTAAACCTTCACGATTAGGGTCCTCCCCCAAGGCTTCTAGCAATTGATATACAAGTGATTCTATTTTTTCTGTATCCATATGTTCCCCTTTATATCAAGGTGTCATCATATCATAATGTATCATACTGCATTAGAAAACACTCGATACTCTACACCCTAACTA
Source organism: Veillonella dispar (assembly GCF_937975875.1). GTDB lineage: Bacteria > Bacillota > Negativicutes > Veillonellales > Veillonellaceae > Veillonella > Veillonella dispar_B. The sequence goes on from NZ_CALJSP010000138.1 coordinate 9,206, forward strand.
TACTATACACCTTTCGCATCAGGATCCCATACAAATTTATGAATCTGTAATTGGAATCGTACATTTTGTAGATTATGCTCTTTCATATAATCAATAATGTCAGCTGCCTCTATTTTTCCCCACACTGGCGATACATAGATTTGAGCCTTTGTAGGATATTGATTAATCATACGACGCATACAGTCTAAATCCTCTACGGAACCTACTACAAATTTAATTAAATCATGTTCCCTAGAAACTTTGAATATATCTAAATTCATAGATTCCTCAGCTAAAGAGGATGGTGTTTTATAATCGTAGGTAAACCACACATTTTCTCGGTGAAAGCTCGGTATAATCGTACCATTTGTTTCAATATTGAAATCGTAGGGACTTTCACCATCTAATACGTCTTGGGCGTCTTCGAATACGTTATTTCCCGTAGTCGATTGTTTATCAGCACACGGTTTATCCTCTAATTTGGCAGATTTACGACGATTTAATTCATCGATTAGCTCCACTACAGCAGCTTCTTGTAATAGTGGCTCACCACCCGTAATAGTAATTCGATGATTGCCTAAACTTTCAATAGCATCAGCTACCTCTCGGACGGTCATGTCTGTGAAAGTACTATCAATACCATAACTATAGGTAGTATCACAATATGAACAACGTATATTGCAATCATGAAGGCGTAAGAATGTGGTTAATAGCCCTTGCCGACTTCCTTCACCATCAATAGAAGCGAAGATTTCAATCACGTTCATAAATAGCTGTGTTCCCTTCAGACTCTTGAACCTCTACCTTGAAACATTTAGGGCCCAACTCATCAGCAATCCATTTTGCCATGTTTTCAGCAGTAGGATTGATATCGCCTAATACATCATTGATGTGGCGATGATCTAAGCGGCCATGTATTTTTTCTTTAATAATGGTAAAGTCGATTACCATGCCATTATGATCTAACTCTTCAGAACGAGCATGAACCGTAATAATCCAATTATGCCCATGTAGATTTTGACATTTGCTTGGATAATCTAATTTCAATTGGTGAGACGCACTCACCTCTAATCGTTTTGTAACTGTAAACATTATATCTCCTAAATATTATATGAACTTTAATATTTGCTATGTATTACATTAAAAGACTTTAACGTACTCTTATTACTTACGTTTACTATCTTTAATTATATCACAAAAGGGTTGCAACACAGCACAATAGCACTGTATTACAACCCTTAAGAGATTCAACCTCTTATAAGAAGTCTTTAATTTTATCGCGTTTACCACGATTGCGCAATTTAGTAAGCGCTTTACCTTCGATTTGACGAATACGTTCACGGGTTACATTGAAATGTTGACCTACTTCTTCCAATGTACGTGGTTTACCATCTTTCAAACCAAAACGCAAGATCAATACTTGTTGCTCACGGTCAGTTAAGCATGTAAATACATCTTCAATTTGTTCTTGTAATAAGATATAGCTAGCTGCATCATCTGGAGCAATAGCATCTTGATCTTCAATGAAGTCTCCCAAGTGAGAGTCTTCCTCTTCACCAATTGGAGTTTCCAATGATACTGGTTCTTGTGCGATTTTTTGAATTTCACGCACACGCTCTACCGTAATCCCCATACCTTCTGCAATTTCCTCTGGTAATGGTTCACGACCTTTATCTTGCAACAATTGTCGGGAAATACGAATCAATTTATTGATTGTTTCTACCATATGTACTGGAATACGAATTGTACGAGCTTGGTCCGCAATAGCACGAGTAATCGCTTGACGAATCCACCATGTAGCATATGTGGAGAATTTATAACCCTTTGTATAGTCGAACTTATCTACAGCTTTAATAAGGCCCAAGTTACCTTCTTGAATCAAGTCCAAGAATAACATACCACGACCTACATAGCGTTTTGCAATACTTACAACGAGGCGCAAGTTAGCATCTACCAATTTTTTCTTAGCCTTTTTGGCAAGTTGAACGTCTTTATATGTAGCATCTTCTGCTGCGCCAGCTTCAATTTGCTTAGCTAAAACAATTTCCTCATCAGCGGAAAGCAATGGAACACGACCGATTTCTTTGAGGTACATACGCACTGGATCATCAATGTTAACGCCAGAGTCTACGCTTAAATCGATGGAGATATTCTTTTCACTAGAAGTATCCTCTTCATCCTCTTCTTCTGGCTCTATTGGATTAGCATCAGCGTCCTCACCGTCGATATCAGCCACTACTTCAATATTTAACTTACCAAATGTAGTATAAATATCATCTAATTGTTCTGCAGTAAGATCAGTCTGCTCATGAAGAGCATCTGAAATCTCTGATTGTGTCAACACACCGGTTTTCCGGCCTTTTTCAAGAAGTTGTTCAACAATCTCCTCTATTTGACTTTTTTGTACTTTCTTAGCCACAGCGCTCTCCTTTTTACATTATATTACTTAGACCATTCTCTAATTAAGTTCTGTATTTCCTGACACTTATGTAATTCGCTAATAAATGTCGAATCTCCTGCCCGTTTTAGTTGATCCGCCATAATTGAATGCGCTTTATACTGTTCACGCAATGAATGAAGCCTTATCTTACGGATTAATCCAGGCACTTGCACCTTATACTCATCGTCACTCATAACAACCAATCTAGAGTAAATATCATACTCCGATGGCGATAAAACAGACTGAATGGTAGTATCATCTAGACGACCTTCTTGTTTAAATAAGGTGAATATCTTTTCTATTATACCGCGATATTCAATTTTTTCAAAGTCCTCTAATGGCAAATAGCTCATCATATGTTGTAACACTTCACCATCTGTAAAGGCTAAGGACAATAATTTCTCTGCATCGCCTTTAGGTAAATCCTGTGTTGGCAAAGGTGCAGATGCGGTATCCACTAATTCAATTTGTCCTTTTTTTACATAGTCTCTGAAATATCTAAAGATACTACTATTATCAAGCCACAAAGGTAATGCCAATGTTTTTAATGCATCATCCCGTTGTGTTTGACTATCTATATTAGCAATATACGGGAATACATCAGCCAATACAGCTTGCTTCCCTTCCGTATCATTTGTGTCGTGTTTAATTAGGGACTCACTCAATAAATAATCAAGAGGCTTAACCGCTTTAGCCACTAAATCTTTAAACGCTTGTCCCCCATGATTGCGTACATAATCATCTGGATCTTTGCCATCTGGCATAGCGAGAACACGCACCTTGAAGTCCGTATTTTGCAATAATTCTATAGCTCTAGCCGCCGCTTGACGACCTGCTCCATCCATATCATAGGCCAGTACAATTTCATCAGCCTGCCGCATCAAGATATGCCCATGGTCTCGTGTATAAGCCGTCCCCAAAGATGCTACCACATTAGTAACACCATGGTTATGGGCAGAGATAACGTCCATGTACCCTTCCACAAGGATAGCTTGTCGTTCTTGACGAATGGATTTATAAGCCTTATCAAAGGCAAACAATAGTTTCCCCTTTTCAAAGATGGCTGATTCTGGTGAGTTCAAATATTTTGGCGTACTGTCATCCATGACACGTCCACCAAAGGCAACTACACGACCTTTACCATCCATAATGGGGAACATAATACGGTTTCTAAAGAAATCGTAAAACTGTCCCTTTTGGTTCTTACGAACTAAATTTAGCTCCAAGAGAATTGAGTCATCAATGCCCCGTTCGTGAAAGGCGCGATACAACTTATCCCAACCATCTGGTGCAAAGCCTAATTTAAATTTTTCAATCGTCTCTTTTGTAAGGCCCCGTTTTTTTAAGTAATCAAGGCCAACCTTACCAATCGATGTTTGAGTAAGGCAGTTATGGAAAAATGTAGCCGCTAGTTCTGACGCTTCATATAGTTTTTTCCGTCGTTCGTCTCGAGCTCGTTGTTCTGGTGAAAGCTTAGCCTCTGGCAATGGAATATTAGCGCGATTAGCAAGGCGCTCTAAGACCTCAACAAAGCTTAAATGCTCAAGCTCCATAAGGAATTTAATGACATTTCCCGATGCATGACAGCCAAAACAATAATAAAAGCCCTTTTCAGGGGCAACACTAAAGGACGGCGTCTTTTCATTATGAAATGGACAACAACCCCAATAGTTCTTGCCCCGTTTCTTTAAGGCTACATGCTCAGATATTACAGATACAATATCATTTGCATCTTTGATTTGTTCAATCAATTCATTTTCAAAATATCGGCTCATAGCCAACGCCTCCTTCCCTTATATATATTAATTCGATATACAAATAAAAAATCCTCTATTTGTAAAGTAATTTAATCAATTATCAAGTCGACCGATTGAGTAACTGATACGAATCATAGGAATCACCATCTATTTAGGATCAATACATGGTGATTCCTATACGCCGTATCTTTTAATAGTCTGCGAATAATATTTGATAATAATAGGCTGCAATGAAATCATTGCAGCCTATACTTATCGCTTATAGCATATTATTTTGCGTAATCCACAACGCGAGTTTCACGAATAATTACGACCTTAATTTGGCCTGGATATTCGAGTTCAGACTCGATGCGTTTTACGATATTCCGAACGAGTAATGTAGACTCAGCTTCATCAATCTTATCCGGTTTTACTACAACGCGAATCTCACGACCTGCTTGAATAGCAAAGCATTTTTCAACGCCTTCGAAGGATTCAGCGATTTCTTCCAATTTAGATAAACGTTTCAAGTAGTTTTCTAATGTTTCTCGACGTGCTCCAGGACGAGCCGCAGAGATAGCATCAGCAGCTGCAACTAATACAGCTTCTACAGATTGGAACTCTTCATCACCATGATGAGCGCCAATGCAGTTAATTACTGCTGCGCTTTCACGATATTTACGAGCCACATCAACACCGATTTGAACATGAGAACCCTCAAGTTCACGGTCCAATGCTTTACCAATATCATGGATCAAACCACCTCGTTTAGCCAATGTTACATCACAGCCTAGTTCAGCTGCCATCAAACCTGCTAAATGAGATACTTCAATAGAATGTTTCAAAACGTTTTGACCGTAACTAGTACGATATTTCAAACGACCTAAAATCTTTACAATTTCAGGATGTAAGCCATGAACATCAGCTTCAAATGTTGCTTGTTCACCAGCTTCTTTAATAGTTTGGTCAACCTCTTTACGAGCTTTACCAACCATTTCTTCAATACGAGCTGGATGGATACGACCGTCTACAATCAATTTTTCCAAAGCAATACGAGCCACTTCACGACGAATTGGATCGAAGCCGGAAAGAATAACTGCTTCTGGTGTGTCATCGATAATCAAGTCAATACCTGTTAATGTTTCGAGTGCACGAATATTACGGCCTTCACGACCGATAATGCGACCCTTCATTTCATCATTAGGCAATGCCACTACGGATACGGTAGTCTCCGCTACATGGTCAGCTGCGCAACGTTGGATAGCAGAGGAGATAATTTCTTTTGCTTTTTTCTCCGCGTCATCCTTAGCTTGCTGCTCCATTTCCTTAACCATAATCGCCGTTTCATGACGAATTTCTTGTTCCACATTCGTTAACAAGATATTCTTAGCTTCTTCAAATGTCATACCAGAAATACGTTCCAATTCTGCCATTTGTTTTTCATACAAAGCTTCAATTTTTTCACGGCTTTGGGCTAAGTCAGCTTCTTTGCGATGTAAAGCTTCCTCTTTGTGCTCAATATTGTCTAATTTTTTATCCAAAGATTCTTCTTTTTGAAGAATACGACGTTCCATACGTTGAAGTTCAGAACGGCGATCTTTATTTTCTCGTTCTACATCAGAACGGAGCTTATGAATTTCTTCTTTCGCTTCTAATAAAGCTTCTTTCTTTTTAGACTCAGCTGTGCGTTCACCATTAGCGATGATACGTGCAGCCTCTTGTTCAGCTTGATTCAGTTTTCCTTCAGCAATATTTTTTCTTAAAAAATAGCCTACCCCTAGTCCAATCAGTACCATTACCACTGCAATTAGACTATACTCTAAAATCAGTCTCACCTCCTCTTAAATTCTCAAAATTGAGCTTTCATGCTCCTTTTTATGCCCTTCATGCATTAAATTATCATTTAGCCATATCATCATATAAATAAATAAGGCTATTATTAATTTTAGACTTGAAAGCCCTTTCTGTCAAGATTTTACAAGCCTAGTAAGGCCTCTTAAAAAGCACTATCTATTCATAAAAATCATTGCATACAACTTGGATAGTACTCGTTGAGAATCCTCTATATTTGAGAAAATTAAATACTTTTACACGAGGTGTATGTTCTTCATTGAGAATGGAGCCAAACTTTTTCTCTACAACGCGATAAGCGGCTTTCACTTCATCATAATTAGAGATTTCCTGAGGCACGGTAAGACCTCGCAGTTTCATCTTTTGCTTAATCATATAGGCCCCGTATTTTTGTTCTTTCATCAAGTACGCCAATACTTGCTCAGATAAGCGCTCATCATTGATGTAATCATAGTCTCTAAGACGTTCAAGGACCCGCTCAATGATTGGGTCCTCGATTTGTTTACGTCTCATTTTTTGTGTCAGTTCATAAGAACTAAGAAATCGTTGAGCTAGGAAGCGATACGCTTGATCCATAGCAGCTTGCATCGTTTCGTCACTCATGATTATACTTCTTCAGTTACTTCTTCACCGATTACATCAATTTCTTCTGTACCAACAGCTAATGTATCGCGAATAATACGATCGATTTCATCAGCGATTTGTGGATTATCTAACAAATATTGTTTAGCTGCTTCTTTACCTTGGCCCATGCGTTCACCATTATAGGAATACCATGCACCAGATTTATTGATGATTTCCATATTTGTGCCGATATCAATAAGTGTACCAGCTTTGGAGATACCTTCACCGTACATCAAATCAAACTCAGCTGTTTTGAAAGGAGGTGCTACTTTATTTTTAACAACTTTAACTTTAGTGCGAGCACCAACATTTTCGTTATTAGCTTTAATTAATTCACCCTTACGAACATCAAGACGTACGGAGGAATAGAATTTCAACGCACGACCACCTGTTGTAGTTTCAGGATTACCAAACATTACGCCTACTTTTTCACGCAATTGGTTGATAAAGATAACAACAGTTTTAGATTTGCTGATGATACCAGTCAATTTACGCAATGCTTTACTCATCAAACGAGCTTGTAGACCTACGTGAGCATCGCCCATCTCGCCGTCGATTTCGGCTTTAGGAACCAATGCTGCAACGGAGTCAACTACGACGATATCTACAGCGCCACTGCGAACAAGGGCTTCTGTAATTTCAAGAGCTTGTTCACCATTATCTGGTTGAGAAATCAACAAGTTATTGATGTCTACACCCAAGTTGCGAGCATATACAGGATCCATCGCATGCTCTGCATCAATGAACGCTGCAATGCCACCTTGTTTTTGCGCTTCTGCTACAGCGTGAAGAGCTACTGTTGTTTTACCAGAGGATTCTGGACCGTAAATTTCAATTACACGGCCACGAGGGAACCCACCTACACCAACAGCGATATCGATAGCAAGAGAACCAGAGGAGATAACCTCTACGTTCATGCGATCTGCTGCTTCACCAAGACGCATAATAGCACCTTTACCAAAGTCTTTTTCAATTTGTTTTAACGCGTTATCCAACGCTGCTTGTCTGCCATCTACAGCCATTCTTTTATTTCCCCTTTTCTGTTATATAAGTATAAACATAGTAAAGTGCTAGTTCTGCTGCACTTTGTCTAATATCTTCACGATTACCAATTAAATTAGCCTTATGAGCCACTGTTCCATGAGGTCCGGTAACCCCAAACCATACAAGACCAACAGGCTTTTCAGGACTACCACCGCCAGGACCAGCTATACCGGTTGTAGAAACGGCATATGTTGTTTGACCAACAGTTCGTGCCCCCTCGGCCATAGCCTTAGCAACTTGCTCACTAACGGCCCCATAGGTATCTAACATATCTTGAGGTACACCTAATACACGATGTTTGACATCATTACTATAGGAGATAACACCGCCCATATAGTATTCACTGCTGCCACTGACATTAGTCAACAACTTACCGACTAAGCCAGAAGTACAGGATTCAGCAGTACTAATCGTACTATGTTCCTCTAATAAAGCACGACCCAGAGTTTCCTCCATGGAAATAGATAAATCGCGACCTACCCGAGAGCTTAACCGTTCTCGAATGATAGCATCCCAAGGATTGAGAAGCTCATATGCGGCCTCTAAGGTATCAGCCTTAGCCGTAATGCGCACCTCAATATAGCCTTTTTTGATTAACAACGCTATAGTCGGATTTGATTGATTCTTAATGAGATCCATTAAGGTATTTTCCAAATCAATTTCGCGAATATCATATATACCATATCGATAAGAGGTAACCACACCTTGTGAACCAAAGCGCTCATACAAATATGGAACTACACTATCTTGGAACATGCCCTTCATTTCACCAGGAGGTCCTGGCAAAAGAATATATATAGTATCTCCGTCTTCAACGACAACACCTGGTGCTACACCTACCGGATTATGTAGTACCTTTGCACCTTCTGGCAATTGTGCTTCTCGACGACTTGCATCTGGCACAGTACGTTTTACACGTTGGAAAAATTTTTCAACCTCATACATCGCCTCTTGATTAAATATAATCTTCCGGCCCACAGAATCGGCCAATACATTCCGTGTAATATCGCCCTGTGTCGGGCCAAGCCCACCAGTACTAATAACAATGTCTGCCCGAGAGCTAGCTAACTGAAAAACTTCAGCCATACGCTTTGGGTTATCCCCTACGACAGATTGATGAGCAATAGTATATCCTAATTTATTTAATTCTTGTGCTAACCAAGATACATTAGTATTTACTGTATCACCTAGCAATAACTCTGAACCTGTAGAAATGAGTTCTACAATCATCAGATCACCTCCACAATCGAATGTATCGAGCTGTGTTTTATTCTACAACCGTAGCTACTACGTCGTAAGCAAAGCCCTGCTCTACTTGTACCTTAAGAATATCTCCAGGTTGAATCTCTTCTCCGCAGTCTTCAATGTACATATTACCGTCTACATCAGGTGCTTGAGATTTTAAGCGTCCTTTAGCGAGTAATGTACCATTCTCACCTTCCTCGATTTCTTCTACCATTGCATAGTCAATAGTACCTTCTAAATCGCGGTTATTTTCTTCAGAAATAGCGGCTTGGATGGACATGAGAATATGATAACGGTCTTCTTTGACCTCTTCTGGCACTTGGTCTTCACGCGCACCAGCTGGTGTACCTTCCTCTTGAGAGTAAGTAAATACACCCATATTATCAAATTTGATTTCTTTTACAAAGTCGCAAAGTTCCTCAAATTGCTCATCTGTTTCACCAGGGAAGCCAACAATAATAGATGTACGCAATGTAATATGTGTAGGAGCATTTCTAATTTTCTTAAGCAACCGTTCAATATCATTGCGATCATCTCGACGATTCATTTGTTTTAAAATATCGTTATTAACATGTTGTAATGGAATGTCTACATATTTACAAAGTTTTGGCTCATTAACGATAAGATCTAACAATTCATCGGAGAAGAATGTTGGATATAGGTATAACATGCGAATCCATTCGATACCTTCTACCGTAGTTAACTCCTTAAGCAATGTAGTCAACAAAGGCTTTCCATCGTTAAGGTCAATACCATAACTAGTTGTATCTTGAGCAATCAGAACAACTTCCTTAACACCTGCTGCAGCTAATCGTTCCACTTCAGCCTTAATAGACTCGATAGTACGACTGCGGAATGCACCACGCACCTTTGGAATAATGCAGAAGGTACAACCATTGTTACAGCCTTCCGCAATTTTTACATATGCACTGTAACGAGGTGTTGTTTGAATACGAGGCATGCGTTCATCATAGATATTTGTAATATTTTCCATGATACAACTACGATTGCCATGCTCAATAGCATCAACAGCAACCATGATTTGGTCCCATGCACCTGTACCGATCAAAGCATCAATTTCAGGAATTTCTTTGAATAGCTCATCCTGATATTGTTGGCTTAAGCAACCTGCTACAATAAGGCCTTTACATGTACCATCTTCTTTATATTGAGCTACTTCAAGAATGGTATTAATAGACTCCGCTTTGGCTTTCTCAATAAAAGTACAGGTATTTACGACGATAAGATCTGCTTCGCTTAGGTCCTCTGTAATCGTATAGCCATTATCTTTCAATAAGCCTAACATTACCTCTGTATCTACTAAGTTTTTAGCACAACCTAGGCTAACATATCCTAATTTCTTACCCATTCTATATCCTTTCTTAACAAGATTATTTTCAATTTACTACCTTAATAGGATCTATATAACTGAGTTATTCCTTACGGAAACGCACTTGACTAACCCAGTGATTTAGTAATAATTTTTTACCCTCAATGGTGTAACCGCCATTTACAGGCCATAAAATTAGCTCATGTCCCAATGAGTCTTTTGGCTCATCCATTTCTGGGTTTGTAAATATATAGGTGAAGTTATTTTCAACCATATACTTTGCAGTCTTTGTAGATAACAACCAATTAATAAATTCGACGCTATCTGCTTTGTGTTTTGAATTTTTTAAGACTGCCGCACCTGTTACATAATAAGAGGTTCCATCCGTTGGATAAATGACCTTAATCGGGTATCCGTGACGAGTATATTGGGCCGCATCAGATAAATTACCAATGCCGATATTAGACTCTCCAAGCGCCGTTAAACGAACTGGGGTAGACAAGAACTTAGCATGTTGTATTACATGAGGTTTTAAGCTATATAAATAGTTTAACGCTTCAGGCTCCCCTCTATATTCCACCAGGTTATATAACAAGTTCGCCGCATTCTGAGAGGCTACAAAATCGGTCATTACAATGGTCCAATCCCCTTGTTTTGCCAATGTATCCCATGTAGTAATATATTTACCAACCCCATTGTAGAAGGTATCATTTTGAACAAATACGATAGGATCATACCAAAGACCTACCCAATATCCATTTGTATCCTTTAGATTGTCACGAACCTCGTCAATTTTCTCATTAACGATAGGTGCATATTTTCCAGTATTAGCACCTACAACAAGGTTATCCTCAGAGGTAAGTACAATATCACCAGATGTATCAGCTACATTTGAGGCCGAACGTTGCGCCATTTGCTCTTCTGTAAGAGGCATAACTGTAACTTTTACATTCTTCTCATCTTCATAACGATCGGCAAGCAATGTAGTTATATTATTTGGTAAGTCTGTATAAACTGTAATCTCACCACGAACAGGCTCTTTTTCATGTTCCAATTGTTCTTGATGGTAAAAGTTTACGCCATAGGTCAACATCCCTACCACAAAAAGGGCTAAAATGCCCGGAGCAATCCATCGTTTCATATATGCCTCCTATAAGACATAAAGCATCCCCAAATGAGATTAGTAAAACTAATCTCTATAATTAACGACCACCACGGCTTTTGTTAGATGGACGACCTTTAGTCATACCACTGCGAGCTGATCTTCCCTTACTACGCTGCTCACCTGACTGACGTCCGCTGCGACGATTATTAGCTTGTACTCTATTGCGGTTTCCACTGCCCGTACCAGTACGATTATTATTGCGACCAATTGGGCGTGGTGGAATCAAACATTCAGGTCCAAATCCAATTAAATCATGCCGATTAGCTTCAATGAGCGCCTCTTTTACAAGGTCATAATTTTCAATATTTTTATATTGCATTAAGGCCCGCTGCTTAGCTTTATCTCTACCTTTTTTTGCAACATATACAGGTTTTCCATCCAGTGGGTTAATGCCCGTATAGTACATACATGTCGATAAGCTCCCCGGCGTAGGAATAAAGTCTTGCACTTGTTCTGGATACATATGTTGATCACGTAAGAACTCAGCTAATTCAATAGCATCTTCCAAGGCACAACCTGGATGAGAGCTCATAAAATATGGTACTAAATATTGCTTCTTACCAAGCTTTTTATTGGCCTCTTCAAACCAAGATTTAAAGATGAGGAACTCTTCCTTACCAGCTTTGCCCATCATATTGGTAACGCGTTTAGAAACATGTTCTGGCGCTACTTTTAATTGTCCACTTACATGAAATTCACAAAGCTCGCGGACAAAATCTTTATTGTTATCCGCTAGAACATAATCATAACGCAAGCCAGAACGAACAAATACCTTTTTTACGCCTTTTAGCTTACGTAATTTACGGAGTAAAGCAATATAGTCATCATGGTTTGTATTTAGATTTTCACAAGGCTCTGGCGCCGCACAGGTACGACCTTTACAAGCACCATATACAGCTTGTTTGTCACAAGCTAAATGACGGAAGTTCGCCGTAGGGCCTCCAACATCATGAATATAGCCCTTGAAATCCTTATCCTTTATCATACACTCTGCCTCTGCAAGAATGGAAGCATGACTGCGCGTTTGCACAATGCGTCCCTGATGGAAAGTCAGGGCACAGAAATTACAGCCGCCAAAACAGCCGCGGTTACTGATCAGGCTGAACTTGACCTCGGAAATAGCCGGGATCCCGCCATCTTTTTCATAGATCGGGTGATAGGTGCGCATATAA
>NZ_CALJSP010000139.1:0-2254 GCF_937975875.1 Veillonella dispar
GGGTCATATACAGATTCAAAGGAATCAGTTTGGGTTACCCAGTTACCATATGTAATGGTTCTATACGTATTCATTGTTAGCCCTACATGCCCTTCTTGTACTTCTTTTTCTTTTAAAGATGGATCTACGCGTGTAATTGTCTTATTTGGTATTTCACTACGATCACCAACTGAAATAGATACATTTTTAGGCTTGTCTTGAGCAGTACCTATAATATAGATGGTTAGTGTACCATGATTCATCACACTGAGAATATAAATGGATTGTTGGTATGGATTTCTAAACTTAAAGTCTAAATAGCCCCATGCTACTGTAGCATCACGACCAGCTTGAATATATCCAACAGGTTCAAAGTGAGGTGTACGTTCTACAATATTCATGCCAGATAATAAGGCTGTATTAAAGATGGTAGAACTAACTTGGCAAATGCCACCACCAATACCTGGAACTAATTTGCCATCAATCATTACCGGTGCATCATCATAGCCAGCCTCAGCAGTACGCTCGCCTACAACATCGTTAAAGGAGAATACTGCACCAGGTTTAATCAATGTACCATTGATTTTATCAGATGCGAGTTGAATGTTATGTGTTCTGCTTTCATTATTTGGATCAAAATCTGTACTAAAGGATGCTAGAACGGTATTTAATGGTTTTAAATCAGAATCAGTAACCTTAATAGTATTTTTTGTGGTAAATACCATAGATAGAGATGTGATGCTTTCTCCAGATTGTAATTGATCCTTAAGGTTTTGTAAGGTTGCATCAATATCAATGCGTTTACCTTCTTTAGCAGGATGGAATACAACTTGACCATTCTCAATGGTTAGATATGCATCATGTCCTGGCGTATCAATTGATTTGGCAAGTTCTGTAAGGTAAGTTTTGCTTTTTACCTCGTCTAGCTTATATTGAGGTTGAAAATGTTGTCCATAATATAAGGCATTAAATCTATGTGAAAGCAAGGTCCACCAATCATCTTCATACCCATATGTAGAAATAGCTTTTACCACAGCCTCAGTATCTACTTGAATACCTAAATCATGATACGTAGCCTGTTGTTTTTTATTATTCCCCATATCAATGGATATAGTCTGTTGTGGTATTTTACTATTTAGCTCTTGTATTCGAGCTTGTAATTCACCCTTTGGTGTATTAGATAAATCTGTATCATTGTAAAATACACCATACGATGTATTTTCTGTTGGGATGTATGAGCAGCCGCTCGTACTCAGCAGGACAAGCATAGTCCCTAATATTATATATTTTTTACTCATTGTATTATAAACTCTCCCAAATTAGTCATTATATTCTCTAATTATAGCATATAAGTACCTATTCTATGGTACAATTATATTGATATTTTTAGGGGTAAGGGTGAATTATGTCAGTGTCTAAGGAACAACAAAAACATTTCTATTTGCGCAATAATGATGCGCTTATGAATAGTACAAAGTTGTCTATGAAAGCCAAGCAAAGTATATTACTATCTAAGGCTGAAAATACTGTGGATGCTTACGAATCGGATTGGGATGATTTCGTAGATTGGTGTACCTATCAAAAGGTATCTTATTTTCCGGCTACACCAGAAACCATAGTAAACTATATTAATGATCTTGCTGATTATGCTAAGGCAAACACGATTTCTCGTCGTATTAGCGCTATATCAGAGAATTATAATGCGTCTGGCCATCGGGATAATCCATGTATGGCGCCTATCGTAAAACAAGCGTTACGGGGCATTAGACGTTTAAAAGGTACATTCCAACAAGGTAAGACACCAGTCCTATTAGAGGATATTGAAGATATTTTAGATTGTATGACCAAGCTAGATGTACCGGAATTACAACTATTACGTGATAAAGCTATTCTTTTAATCGGATTTATGGGTGCTTTTCGTCGTAGCGAAATTGCGTCTATTACAGTAGAACATCTTCAATTCTCTCCGCAAGGTGTTGAGATCTTTATACCATCATCTAAAGCCGACCAAGAAGGTCAAGGTGCTGTAGTGGCGATTCCGCATCTATCTGGTTCTCCTTTAGACGCAGTTTGTGCCTTACAACAATGGTTACGTGCATCTGGTATAACAGAAGGTCCTGTATTTAGAGGTTTTACTAAAAATATGTCAATACGTAAAACAGCTATATCCGATAAGATGATTGCCGAAATCGTAAAGAAATATATTTCTCTTATCGGTCTTGTTGCCACCGTATAGCCCTGCTGCCTGCAATAATCAGTTACTGCAGCAGCCGCC
>NZ_CALJSP010000140.1:0-8500 GCF_937975875.1 Veillonella dispar
GATGCCGCCGCAGCAGCATGCAGCGAGGCAGGCGCCAAGAGATGCGTACCGCTCATAACTTCATCATCACTCATTTTTGCTAATTCTTCTTTTGTGAATAAGCCATGGGATAATTGGTATGTTCGAACTGCTTCACAATCAATTTCACATGTAGAGTAATCTTTTTGTAACAATCGTTCATTTTCCAATTGTTTGAAATAACCTAGAATTGCACTAATCAGCAAACATTTGTTCTCGTAATCATTTGTATATTTACCAATGTAAGAATCTTGTGCGGTTTTTCTGATATCGTCATAAATCATATCCATAATGTCTACAATTTTAATTGTTTGATATCCTTCTAATTTTCCTTGGCTTGTTGTTACCAAAGAATTCATGGCACGACTCATTTTAAACTTTTCGCCATCATACCAAATAAAGAATTTACCTTCATTTACCATTGTATCCATCTCATCTTGAGTATGACGGTCACAATCAATGACTTCTGTTAATGGTGCATATGTAGCACTTTGTGTCATATTTGTGCCTGCAACAAGACCTGCAATGCGTGCGGTATATTCTGCTGCTTTATACTCACGATCTGCTGTAACAACCTTAGTGTTACCAAAATTAATTACACCTTCGTAATCTGCATTAGAACCCGGCAATACCACCTTAATTTTTTTGAATTTATTCTCACGTGCTGTTTTCACCCACGTTGCAACATACTCTAATTGAGCAGTTTCAATTGTCGGAATTGCTAAATAATCAAAACGTTCTGTAAGCATTGCTTTTAATGGTTCTTGGAATCTATCTGCACCAGCTTTATCTCCACCTTGTTGCATCATATATACAACAACTTTCAAAGGTGGTTTGTTGTAGCCTTTTAAGGCTTTTAAGATGTAATCCTTATTTTTATCAGATAGTTCTTCTGGAATATCATCTACTGTATATACCAAGAATGGATTTGGTAGTACTTCGTGTCCATTAGTTTTTGTTGCTAGTTTATCAATTACTTGCTTTGTATCTTCTAAAATCAATGCAACAATCCCACGTTGGGAACGTTGAATGGCTTCAATACCAGCTTCAATAAATTTAACTACAACTGTAGGCATTCCTAATTTAGCCATTATTTATCCTCCACTTCTACTGTTAATGAGACATCACCCATCATGATGCCTTCTTCTTTCATTTTTTCAATTCGTCCTGTTGTATCCATAAATGTAATATCCATTGTGATTTGTAAGATATCATCTTCCTCTCCTACTCTATCTTGCTGAATATCATCCACATGTAAATAACGATCACCAACAGGAAATCCCATTTGAAACAGTATTAAAAATTTATCAAACACTGTTAAATAGTGTTCTTCATCCTTATCTTCATTGCTAGGGAAATATGTAGCAATGATAGTTACATTTCTTTTAATAAAGTTCTTTGTTTGCATCTCTGAACTCATTAAAAGCTTTACAAAAAAGCACGGCATAGTGAACTCTTCTAAAACCTCGTCACTATATACCGTGCATTTATATTCGTCATGTAGTTTCTTTGCCACAGCTCTCCATATTGCCACTTGTGATAATCGGTTAGCCATTCTTTATCTTCTTCCTCAGCTTTTTAAACATGTGTCCACCAACAGCTTCTCTTATATCATTACGATTCTTTTCAACTGTTCGTTTAAAGAAAAATGTCCCCTGTTTGAATCCTTTAATTTTTCCATGCATAGTTTTCATCACATGCCCACGTTCAACTAAATGAAAATGAGGTGATGTATTTCGCAATGTTGCTTCTAACGTACTGCTACTATTACCATTGATTGCCATTTTCCAACTCTTGGAAATTTTGCGTTTTCTACCTTTACCAACAGGTGATGCGCTAACTAATTCCTTTTTCATTCGGTTAGCTTCTTTCCGCATAGCTTTTTCCGCCTCTAATGGATACTCTTTAATGTATGAGTCCAATCTCCCCATAAAAGTTTTTATATCCATTATTTCCCTCGTTTATAGATATGACACATCAATTCTAATTTTGTATGCTCTTCATATGGATCAATTACAGTTTTAACTTTATAGACTACATCCTTATATCTGATTAATACACCATCAGTTATTCCACTTCTATATCTGATTGTAATCTTATATAATTCGTCTACTTTTTCTTTATACATTTCCAGATATTGTCTGCCACGTAATGGTTCAATACGTGCCCAAATTCTATTTGGAATTAGCCTTACTAATTTTTGCTTAGTAATTCCATTGCTCTCAATATCTTGATATGCCAATACTTCAATTCGTTTCGTTAATCTTCCGATTCCGTCTATATTAAGCATTCTCTGTCACCTCTTTAGGATAATTTTTAGATAGTGCAATATGACGAATTATAGGAGCTAGCGTGAATGGTAAATCATGAACAAATGTTTTTGAGGAAGTTGCCTCACGATTTTCGTACCAATGAGCAACCATATATTGAACGGCTCTACGGTATAGTGGCTCGTCAATATATGGTTTCCCAGTCATTTGCTCAATATACGTGACAGCAGCAGAGATAGATTCATCGATAAACATATCATCTTCTGTAATATCTTCATCGATTCGTAAATAAAGTTTTACATCTTCTACCGTCAACATAAATTACACCTATGCTTTCTTAGCCAATTTAACCAAAGAATTTGTATCGACAGGCTTGCCATCACAAATCATTGTAGATTTACGAACAATATCATCTGTTTCGTTATCTTCATATGTTTTTACACCAATTTGATAGTTAGTATTTAATGCATAATCTTCAAATCGATAAATGAACGCTACAATATCACCTGTTGTAGCCGCATCAATGTTTTTAAGGTAAGGCACAATCAATACGCCACGACCAAGAATAGAGCGTTCTGGTTTCCCACCCATGCCATAGTTAACACGTGCAATTGGTTGACCATTCTTATCTGTCATACCTTCAATGTTCATAAAGGTTTTCTTTGTCATTACCCAAACAGAGCCTTCTTCATATTCAACAGGTAGTTCCCCTTCTGCTTTTACAAGTGTTGCATAGTCAAAGTCTTTAACATCTAATTTCACGCCAGCAGCCGCATCCTTTAAAATGCCTGTAGGTTGACCATTACCAGTACCATTGATAATAGCATTCTCAATAGCTTTAACCATTGCTTTGGATACGTTATTAGAAATCATATTTTCAAATGCAGATAATGCCATTACAGATGTTTCTAAAGAAATAGATACTCGGCATTGTAGTTTGAAGTGACCAAATTGGATGTTACCAGTTGTTGCTTTTTGACGATCAGAACCTGTTCCTTCAGCTACCCATGTAGCTACAGGCATTACATTGCTTGTAGGAATTGCAAGACCAGATTTAAAGTTTGTATTGGTAACTAATGGCAATACCATGCCAACACTTTCCATTTTTTGAACAATCTTGTTCAAAACTGTAGGTGGGATTACTGCACCAATATCTGTAGTTAATGTATTTTCATTTTGACGTAATTCAGCAGGAATTGGTGTATTGTTCATTACATATTGCATGAATGCATTGCGATATTCTACAGAATCAAATACTTCTGCACCTTGTGCACGTTGTTCTGCTACAGGTACAGGCACTGTAGTAGCAGTAGGAACAGTATTCAAAATTGCTGTTCTACGTTCTAGTTCAGTTTCTTCTGCTTCCAATGCACGCAACTCAGTTTCAATTTCATCAAGATTCAAGTTAACTTGTGTAGTGTCTTCCAACATTGCACGCAATTCTGCTCTACGTTGTCTAATTTGTTCCAAACGATTCATATTATCTCTCCTTTTAGGTAATAAAAAAACACGCTTACTGCGTGTCTAATACTTTTTATGTCATGGCCAATAATGTTAGCCGTTTTCTTTTTTCGATATCTTCATATCTCTCATAGTCCCCATTTGCCCTAGCACTAACCGATGTGCCTTTATATGCAGGGTTATCTACAATAGATACGTCATATACCGCTTTTACTGATTTAATTTTCCGTGTATAGACTTTATTTTCTCGGTCAATCTCTTCTTCTTCACCATTAACAATAAAGGCAAATGACATTTTATTTAGATCACCACGTTTAATTAAAGAATACACATCATTTCCAATCGAAGTGTCTGCTACATCCCCTGTCAATTTCAATCCTTTTTCATCAACAGTTAATTGCAATGTTCCACTAGCAGTTCTAGCAAATAGCATACCGCCATGATTGTAATTTAATACGCATTGACTAAAATCAGTATTATCAAATGCGCCTGGTAAAATCACTTCACGATATTCATACCCAGTATATTCAGATTTCCAAATTAGTGTTTCTTCATTGAAAACTGCGGCATATCCTTCTACTGTTCGTGTTTGAATATCATCAGTATCATTCTGTATCGCTTGCACCGTCATCATTCGGTGTTCCATTTTCCGGTTCTTCCTCATTTGTATCACCTCCTTTCGATGCATTAATTTGATACTTAGATAAATCCTCATATTTAGCAAAGTTAAGGCTTACTAGGCGTTTATCCCCACCTTCAACCCCTTCATAACCAAATATTTCACGGATTTCATTCACAGTAATTGCGCCTGTAGGCAATAGTGCCTGACTTACTTTAATTCTACTAGCTACAGACATGTAAGATAATCGATTACTTTCTAGGATGATTTCATTCCCATGTCCTTTTTCACGGCTAGTAAAAAGTTTTTCTGTAAACTCCTGTGTTAGCTTAATAGCAATAGGCTCTAGTACAGATTCATAGAATGCTATGTATTCATCTTCTGTGTAATCCCCACTTACAATTTTTTCGTTAAGCCCAAAGTGCTTATACACCATATCTCTAGCAAAGTCCATTTGTCCTTTGTTGAATGTACTTATGGTAGTTGTAAGTTGTTGAAATGTAGCCTTGTTATCTAGCGTTGCAATACCACTGCCATTTTCATTTGATACATATCTGTCCGTAAATTGTTTCCACAATGCTTGTTGGTCATCTTCACGAACTGTTCCTTCAAAATTGATAATCCCACGTAGTGAATTGCCATTTTTAACAGAATTAATAATTGCTGCTTTTACGGCATGTAATAAATCAAGGTCTTCTTTCAATGCCTTTGAGTTATCCTCGCCAAATAATTGATGGGTGTTAAAATGCCTTTTAATGTGAATCACCGCATCATATAGTACAGTCATGCTTTTACCGTTAATAAACTGGAACTTCACATATAAATTATTTGCAGTGTCTACCTTAATTTCAACGCTGCCAAAATCTAATGGATACAACCCAGTAATTACACCATTTATATCACGCTGAATATAAATGAAAGCATTGTTGTAGTTAAAGTACTGTGCAACAACCTTTTCAAGAAATTCACTAGCCGTCATAAATGGGTTTGGTCTTGTACCTAATATATGATTGATAGACTGTAACCCTGCCACCATTCCATCACTTGTTCGTCTAACATGTTTTAATTTCATTTTTCCAAGATGTCTAGCAATCGTATCAGTACAATCTCTGAAGGTTGTATCTGTATATGGCACCCCACTAAAAGGTGTGAATACATTTGTATATCCATCTAAAAATTCTGCACCAGTTAAATTAGCTTTATCGGTATTTCCAAATCCAAATATTTTATTAAAGATATTTCGATAGTTCATCATTTCACCTCCTTTCCTAAATAACATTGTGGTAATCTTCTTGATTTCGTTCATACTCAACGTATGCATCTAACATTGATGCGAATCCATCAATTCTCTTCTTTGCATGAATAGATTTAGTTGGCTGGATATTGCCATTACGATCTACATCTATTTCCACGTTAGCCATACACCATTTCAATATAGGATTGTTATCATAGTTGATTAATTTTGCTTCTAGTTCTGCGCCTAGTGCTTTCATTGGACCACTCAGAGTTTTCTTGCCTTGAATGACTGGGTTCATTACAGAACGCCCAAACTCTGATTTCATATCTTCTACAAAATATGCTGCACTCCATCCGTCATACCCACATTTATATAAATAGATATCATCTTCCTCTTGTCTTTCTTTAAACCATTCAACAATCAGCCGATAATCTATTCGGTTGCCTGGTGATTTTCGTATGAAGCCCCTCTTGTACCATACATCATATGGCACCTTATCTTCTTGTACTCGTTTATCAAACAAATCTTCTGGAATCCAGTACATTTGCTTAACGTATTTCACAGGATCATTAGGCACCATAAATAATAATGTTGCACAAGTAAGGTCTGTCGTTGCTGATAAATCTATTCCACCAATCCCATATCGTGGCTTTAACGCTGCTATATCAAAAGTAGCCGTATTGTTAAGTTGTTCAAATGTCAAGAATGCTTCCGATGAAGTTTCACGAATATTAAAGTCTTTTGTTAAAAGGTTGGTAACATGGATAGGATTATTTTGTGCGGTTTTTACCTTTTCAGCTAATTGGCTTGCACTCTTAATAGTTCCTAGTCCCGGATTAGCCTTTGCCCAACAATTAGGGTCAGTCCATTCCTTTCGACTGTCTAACTCATAAATGATTGGTAATATCCTTTCATTTTGGTACCCCTGTTCATCATCGTAACCATCTACTATTTGGCATGCTTCGTCATACTTAATATCGTATATGCTTTCACGCACAGTACCAGCTGTACTAGTGATGATAGTCAATGGTTGTTCCCTTGCGCTCATGCCATCAACGATTACATCATATAGATTTTTGTCCTTGATAGCATGTAATTCATCAATAAGCGCTCCGTGTACATTAAGCCCATCTAAGCTATTTGATTCTGATGATAACGGTACAAACTTACCGTCATTCACATCGCACAATATTCGATTGACCCGTACATGACAAACCTTGTTTAGCGACTTTGATTTCTTAATCATTTTCGCTGCTTCATCCCATATAATTTTTGCTTGGTCACGTTTCGTGGCAGCGCTATATATTTCAGCACCCATCTCACCATCAGCAACCAATAAAAAAAGGCCTATTGCGGCCGCTAGAGTGGACTTACCGTTTTTACGTGCCACAATAAGAATTAGTTCCTGGTATTCTCTTACTTTGGTATCTTTATCTACGAACCCAAAAAGAGCTGCAATCAAGGCTTTTTGCCATAATTCAAGCTTTACAGGCTTCCCAGCCCATTTACCTTTAGAGTGTTTACAGAACAGTTCAATGAAATCAATTGCAACTTCTGCTCTGTCTTTGTCATAAATATATTGCTCTGGAGTCTCCAGCTTATCGACTAAATGTTTATAGACCCTACGTACACGATCAGATACAACTATGTCCCCATCAACTATTTGGTTATAGTATTCTCTGATTGGGTTCATCGTTTTACACGGTCCATTAAGAATTTCTTAAATTCTTCATCATCATCTTCATTTTTAGACTGTGGCAATTCGCCAAGTAGAACTTTTATGATTGAAATATAGTTCTTCATGAGCGTGTTGTAAGCCTTCGATTCAGTCGATTCTTTTTTGCCAAATTGATTATTTCCGTTGCAATATTCTTCTACAAAACCTACTTTTTCTAATTCAATTTGTAGGTCATCTAATTGCATTTCCATATGAACAGCTTGTTCGATTGATTTCTTAATTAACTTTTTCTTTTCTTGTGAAAGTTCTTTAAAAATCCTGTTATATTCTGAAATCCTCTTCTTTTTTAACTTTTCTTTTTCTTCATTTGCCATCTCCCATCACTCCTTTGTCAACTACACCCCTCACATGTGCGACCTGTGTGTTACACGAAACTCCAGCACCGGTGTAGAAAAAAATATTTTCACCATAAAATTATGGGGGGGAGTCAATTATTATCATGTTCATTATCATTTACAGCTACTAAATCACCTAACTCGTTGAATATCATCCCACGTGTCGGTCTAACTAATAGGCTTGCACCGCTCGTCAATCCATTAGGTGTAGTCATAGCATCTAGCTCTGCATGTATTGCATTATGACATTCAATACATAAGAACATAAGATTATCCCAACCATATGCAACCGCATCATTGTTAATGTTGTTTGGGGTTAGTGGCTTTTTATGATGTACTACCCAACGTTGTCTAGTCCCATCTACCTTATTGATACTTTTTAATCCATGGCATCTTTCACATATATATAGCTTTGATTCTGCATATGCCTTTGCACATCTTCTCCACCTATATGAATTATAGAAATTTTTAGAATACTCTTTTGCCATTTTTTAAAATATCCCCTTTTTTTCTAGGCCACTACATTTTATACATCATATCCCATTGATCTACGATTAATTGCATATGCTTCATCATATGTAATACCTTCACGCTCTGCTACTTTATTTAAGCAATCATCTTTAGTTGGATATTGGCCACTATGTGTATTGATATGGCATTGTGTACAGAGTTGTATTAAGTTTTCCTTAATATCTCCACCGCCACTACCACGTGTATTAATATGATGTGGTTCTATATTCGTTCTTTGTCCGCATATTTCACAATATGGCTTTTTTTTTTTTTTTTTTTTTTTTTTTTTTTTTTTTTTTTTTTTTTTTTTTT
>NZ_CALJSP010000141.1:0-11778 GCF_937975875.1 Veillonella dispar
GAATATTGTTATATTATATATTCTAAAAGAACTTAATTAATAACTTATTATATAAGTATGTACTTATGAACACTTACTTCTCTATGCGATATAATCATAATAAGAACTTCACGATCTTAATATGAAATATCGGTCAGAGAAATCGTCATTTATATTGTTATCATAGGAGGATTTATGAGAACAGCTTTAACAGAACTTTTACAAATTGAATATCCTATTATCCAAGGTGCTATGGCTTGGGTATCTGAACACAAATTAGTATCTGCCGTTGCAAACGCTGGTGCAACAGGCGTTATCGCCCTCGGTGGTCGTGATGCAGAATGGACTCGCAACGAAATTCGTGCATGCAAAGAATTAACTGATAAACCATTCGGTGTTAACCTTATGTTGATGGCTCCTAATAAAGACGAGTTGGTAGATGTTATCATCCAAGAAAAACCTGCTTTCGTAACACTTGGTGCTGGTAATCCTGTACCATATATCAAACCGCTCCAAGAGGCTGGTATCAAGGTTATCCCTGTAGTACCTTCCCTTAAATTGGCTAAACGTATTGAAGAAGCTGGTGCTGATGCGATGATTGTAGAAGGTATGGAAGCTGGTGGTCATATTGGTAGCCAAACAACAATGTCTTTAATGGAAAATATTTTGCCAGAAATCAGTATTCCAGTTGTTGTAGCAGGCTCTATCGTTGATGGTCGTGGTCTTGCCGCAGCTTTATTAATGGGTGCACAAGGTGTACAAATGGGTTCTCGCTTCTTATTAGCAGAAGAATGCCAAGCACATCAAAATATGAAAGAAGCAATTATCAAAGCAACAGATACTGATTCTGTTGTAACTGGTCTTCTCTCTGGACACGGCGGCGTTCGCAGCTTAAAAAATGAATTTACGACTCGCTATTTAGCAGCAGAAACTGATGGTGTTACTACACCTGAAGAGCGCACAAAAATGTCTCAAGGTACTAATAAACGCGCCGCTATTGATGGCGATGTAGTAAACGGCGCCGTACAAGTTGGTCAAGCCTTGAATCGTCTTGTAGCTATCGAACCAGCTCATACAATTGTTCAAACAGTAATGAACGAAGCTATTATGTCTATTCGTAAGGCTCAACGCCTTCTTGAAATTGTTTAATCAATTAGGAGTGTCATATGTTACCATTTCATGGAAAATATCCAAAATTAGATCCTAAAAGTTGTGTAATGCCCGGTGCTGAACTTGCTGGTGATGTAGAGCTTAAAGAATATGCATCTATTTGGCAAAATTGTGCCCTTCGTGGTGACGTAAACAAGATTGTAGTAGGTCGTTACTCGAATGTACAAGATAACTCTGTGTTACATGTAGATGACGATAAAGCATGTATCTTAGGCGATTATGTAACAATCGGCCACGGTGCAATCGTTCATGCAAGCACAATCGAAGATAATGTTTTAGTTGGTATGGGTGCTATTGTGTTGAGCGGTTGTCATGTTGGATCTGGCTCTATTATCGCAGCTGGTGCAGTAGTAAAAGAAAATACTGTAATTCCTCCTAACTCATTAGTGGTCGGTATTCCAGCCCGTGTTGTTCGCACAGATGAAACTCAAATTGAACGCATTCACAATCAAGCTTTAAAATATAAACACTTGTGGACTATCGAATACGGTATGCTTCCTGATGCAGGTGGCGAGGAATACGATAAAAACGCCAAAATCGTATAATCACATATACAATAAAATTTGCACAAATAATCAGAACCACCCGTAAAACGGGTGGTTTTATGATTCGCGACTACGTCGCGAACCAGTCTAAAGACAATAACAAAAGCCGAGGCAATCACTGCCTCGGCTTTCATAATTTATGTGGTCTAAATTTTATTGAATTGTTGGTGCATAAATCGCTTGTCGAAGATCCACCCTACGATGTTCTTCCATCATCTTAGAAATGTCTTCTTATTCGGCAGGTTTCACGCGATTGTTGCCGTCTTTCATAGCTTCTTTCAAGCTAAAGATAACCATTTCATTCATGTAGAAACGCAATTCATCATCATGTACATTGGCCGTATTGCGATCCAAGATATCGATGATTTGTTGTGCATAGTCCATTTTTTCATCGTCAGACACAGTCACATGATTAATAAAAAAGTCTTTATAATCATTATACAAACGATCTAACGCCATGCGTGCATAGCTGTCTTTCTTATAACGATGACTCACAATGTACCAGCTACGACGAACGTTCATATAATACAATGCATTATTGCGGTACCGTTCTTGGCCCTTCATAATACGAGAGTCGTCCATGATATATCTATCTTTTTGATCCAATTGGAATTGTGTGAAAGCATTCACTACTTCACGAACTTCTTCGCTAGGTACAGGAATAGCCACTTCTGCTTCAATCACGTTTAATGGTTCAGCTGGTTGTTCTGGCATCATCAAAGTATCCCGAGCCGCATCCGCCTGACCAACTGCACATACACAAGCAAGCGCCAATACAGGCATAATTTTTTTGAATTTCATACATCCTCCTTATGATGAGCCGCCCCCCGAAGGGCGGCTTTCACAATCCTTACATGAGCCATGAAGAACTCGAATATTCAGATTCGATTATTTTGTAAGACCTGCTTGTTGCATCAACAATGCAATTTGAGCCTTCATTTGTTCATTATCTTCCTTCACAGAGGATAATTCATCAATACGTTTTTGCATACGTGCATTATCATCCTTAACAGAAGACAACTCATGGAGGCTTTCTTGCATACGTGCATTTTCAGCTTTCAACGCTGTTACTTCATCTTGCAACACATAAATAGAACTGATAGGACCGCCCTTATAACGTTCAGGAACAGCTTTCTTCGCATCGGAAGTGCCGAATTTACGAGTTACACCGGCATTCACCATGTTATGGTGGCTACCTACGGACATCCCTACATGGAACATGGTATCTTCCGCCGTGTAATGTGCAATGCCTAGAGCCGCCGCCGTTTCACCGCGATAGTTGCCGATGCCGGCCATCACCTGAGTCGGTTCCAACGGATCATACTGAATAGGTTTCAATGCTGAAAGTGCCGCCGCATGAGCGCCCACACGTTGCGTTTCGCCCGCTACCGCATTAATGGCATTTGACAAGCCGCCAGTAGCATTTTTCAATTGATTTACATTAACCGCATCGGTACCGTTTACGCCAGGACCGACATTACTAATCGTATTGCCGCCGTTATCGAGACCGTCTTTTGTGAGGCTCACCTGATTGCCGCCGGCCGGAGTGATTGTCACGCCGCCACTGTTCATAACGGTTGTATTACCGTCAGCGTCCTTAGTCGTTACGGTTTCTAGACCTTTCAAGTCCTTCGCCATACGAACCTTAAGGTTATTGTTGCCGTCGGATACGACACCCAAATTATCTTCTGAGGTCAACTTATTGGCATCGGTAATGCCGCCGACTACATTCACCTGTTCGTTAAGCTGTTTCTTGATAACCGTACCGGTATCACCACCGTACTTCATACCATCATCTTTGGTTGCCATCTGATGTGTCTTACCGTTTTCATCCCGATATTTAATACGAGTGATTTCGTTTCCGTTAAGGTCAGGATCGCCTTTATCAACGGTAATATCCGCATTGCGGCCGTCCTTACCGCTTAAACCGATGTGACCGACACCGTCTTTACCGGACATGGATACAGCATCTTTACCGTCTTTGCCGGCAATGCCTACCTTGCCGTCCGTACCGTCAGCACCGTTAGGTCCTGTAATGGATACGCCGTCTTTGCCGTTTTTACCGACTTTCACCTTATCGGTAGTTAAACTGTCAGTCTTGAGATCCTTCGCCATCTTGATCGTAACATTACCATTTTCGGCTACGGTCTTAATATTCTCACCGGAATATTTATCATCATTTTCTGTACCTTCACCTTTAATGGTAACCTTTTGACCTAAATCACGATGGAATTCGCCTGTATTACCGGCAAAATCCATACCTTTCTTCGTGATTTCATCGCCCAAGTTGGTAATTTTATTATCCAAGGTCTTGTGAGATTTCTGCAACTGGTCTTCTGTAGCAGCACGACCGCTTGAGATATTATCAGGGTCCCAATCTTTGTTTTCCAGACCTGTCACATAGCCGTCCTTACCGTCAACAGCAACTTTCCCTGCCGCAATCTTGCCGTCTTTGCCGTCGATCGTTACCTTGTCGCCGGCCTTAATGGTACCGTTTTCGCCGTCAATCGTTACATTGCCCGCTTTAATAGTACCTTTATTACCATCGATTTCAACCTTATCGCCGGCTTTGATTGTGCCGGCGTTGCCGTCTATAGCCACTTGTTTTGTCAGATCTGTGCCCATTGTCACCTGATCCTTAAGACCCACTTCATAGTTTTTCGACCCATCCGCATTGGTGCCAGGTGTAACGATAATATTTTTACCGGCTGTCACCGTTGTAGTCGCAGCCGCTGTCGCCTTATCCAATTGGGATTTATTAACCGCATCTTTAGGATCCGTACCGTCGGCTACATTCGTAATCTTATTACCTCCGTTATCGAGGCCATCCTTTGTGAGGCTCACCTTATTACCGCCGGCAGGATTGATTGTCATACCGTCACCGTTGATAACAGTGTTATTACCACCGTTTGTGAAAGTTGTAGACGTTAACCCCTGTAATTCTTTCGCCAATTTTACATTTAATGTACCGTTACCGTCGGATACAACACCGATATTATTGTCGGATAATTTAGCTGCATCAGCACCGCCTTTGATAGTTACTGTATCACCTAATTTTCTGTTGCTTACGGCACCCGTATCACCGGCAAAGTTCAAGCCTTTTTCAAGAGTTTTATTGATATCGGAGATATCCTGTTTATTCTTATTGATGTTCTGCGTATTGTTGGCGATATCTCCGGCATTTTTATTGATGTTCTGTTTGTTACCCGCAATATCCTGTTTATTTTTGTCGATGTCGGATCTATTCGTATTAACTTTGTCGTTAACCTTCTTCAACTGATCTTCCGTAGCACCACGACCGGATACAGCCACTGGATTATCCACATTCCAATCCGTATTCGTGAGACCTGTTACATGACCTGTATCACCATCTACAGTTACAGGGTGGGCAGCACCGACATTAATTTTATTGCCTAAACCGACAGTAAATTCCTTACCGCCATTCGCATTCGTACCTTCCGTTACGACCACATTCGCATCCTTTGCTTTCACAGTGGATGCCTTCGCAGTACCGTTGATAGCTTTTTGTAACTGGCCATAGTTAACTGCATCATTAGGATTACTACCATCCGCCACGTTGGTAATCTTCTGATTGTTCGCATTGATACCGTTCGGCGTTACATAAGTCTTACCGCCTACAGTCAAGCCGTCATTGTTGATAGTCGTACTGCCGGCAGTAACGCTTTCTAGACCGGTTAACGTTTTCGCTAATTTTACATTTAATGTATCCGTTCCGTTGGATACAACGCCGATATTATTATCGGATAGTTTTGTCGGATCAGTCACACCACCGATAATATTCGTCTGTTCACCAAATTTACGAGTAAATTGATTAGCTGTAGCCGATGCAGCTTTCACATCACCGGCATATGCCACGCCCTTATCCATCTCCGAAGTAACTGCATGCAATTGACTGCCGTTGATAGCATCCGTAGAAGTAGCGGAAATACGACCTGCCGCTACATTAGTAACTGTCCGTTCCATGCCTGCCTTGCCGACACTTACAGTGGATGCCGGATTAATACCTGCAAAGTTATGTACAGCCCCGTTAATGGTTGCGGAAGGTGTCGCTACAGCTGCTGCCGTTTCAGAACCGGTCCCCAGAGCTACAGCACTTTCATTATCTACCTTTGTATTATTACCGAGAGCCACAGCATTTTTCGCCGTCACGGAAGCATTGTTCCCGAGAACCATAGCCCCATCAGCGGAAACATTGGAGTTACTGCCCACTACATAAGAATTATCGGCCGTAATACTGTTCTTATAGCCGAATGCACCGGACATATTACCTTTAACAGTACCGTCTGTAACAGTTGTAATTTTATCCTGATCGGCACCTGCACCACTACCATTTGCTTCCGTCGTGGTCATAACAGTAGCGGAACCGATGGTATTTCCTGCACCGATAGCATACGCCTGATTACCGTAAATCGTATTCTTGGAACCAACAGCAGCAGACTCTTTCCCGGATTTAGAACCGTCTTTCATATCTAAACCGACCTGGTTCGTATCACCGATAGAGGATGAACGATCACCGTAAGCACCAACCTGCGTACCAAGAGCAAGAGAATTTGTTCCCCAACTACGTGTCATGATACCGATGCCGGTGCTGGCTACACCTTTAGTCAAAGAGTTGATACCGATTGCTGTAGAGCCTGTACCATAGGCTTCGCTCAATGTACCGATAGCCGTAGTTGCATCACCGATAGCCGCCGTATTTGCATATTTACCTTTTACATTAATAGATGCCGAACCAAGAGTGCCGGCGAATTTATCTTCAATTTCCTTGTTAAAGCTCTTTTTAATACCGTTTCCTGCAGCCAATTGAGGCACAGCTGTTTCCAATTCAATACGAGCCATATCGATATCATCACCGCCGATGGCAACAGATGAATTACCAATAGCTCTTGTATCTGCACCGAGAGCAAGAGACTGTGTACCATAAGTTTTTGCAGTGCTGCCGATAGCTACACCTTGCGCATATTTAGGGTTAACAGTACCGCCATCATTCTTAATTTTTACATTTGTTTCCGCAGATGCACCGATAGCCACATCACCACGAGCACCGTAGGAAGCAGCATCCGCCCCCATAACAACAGCGCCGGATCCAGGATTACCATGATGCGTAGAAACAATACTCTTTGCGGAACGACCGATAACGATATCCCCGTTTTCCAAAGCTTGTGCCCCTTGACCTATAGCTACTGTACTTGTCGGGATATTCGTGCCTACAGTACTTTCACCGGCTGCTTTTGCACCGTTACCGATGGCTACACTATAATCACCAAGTGCATTAGTTATATCACCAATAGCGATACCACCATTATTTGAGGCCTGCGCTCCGATACCATTTTTAATCGGTGCCCCCAAAGCATCCGTAGGCATCATAACGCCCGTCAACATAACGGCAAGCGCAGTAGCACCTACCATTTTAGAAAATACAACCGACAAAGAAGAACGTTTCGTCATGTTCTTTGCCGTTTCCGCTACGACTACGTAACACCCCTTTGTACGATTCCAAATTACTTTAAAAACTCGATTCATCAATCTTACTCCTATAAATTAAACTAACTATATCCACTTACATAAAAATTACAATAACCAAACTGAGACTATATCGATTTTCTCAAAATTATATAACTAAAATACCACATTTTACTGTATAAGTAAATTTTTTTCATTTTATTTTCACATAATTATGCGTTCAAATTATCAATTTTTCGATATACAAAAAATATCGAGGCACCGTCACTCGAACAGTCCTCGATATTCTTATATATACTATTAAATTATTCTATTGAAAAGAATATTCATCATTTAATACTTTTGTAGTAGCGATAGAAGAATATATTAACTATTACAACAATAGAAGGATCCAGAAAAAAACAAAATGGATGCCCCCTGTAAAATACAGGGAAGCATCCATGTGTTTAGATTACTATTTATCACTCTTTAGTTTTGACTGAATAATCTGCTCTACCATAAGCGCTGTACCCATAGTTAACGCTATAGGGAACAACATTTCTACAGAAAATCTTGAAAGCTCAAGCATAAATACACATGAGGTCATAGGCATTTTTTGTGCGAGTCCTAAAAATGCTACGGCACCGATAAAGGCAGCCATCCCCAATGATATAGGCGCTACAGCAATAGACCAAAGAGTCCCAAATACTATGGCTAGCGTACTCCCCAACATCATAGATGGAGTAATACGACCACCATAAGCACCTGCCGCTAATGCAAGTAGTACTGCTATCCACTTAGAACCAAATAAACCCAATGCATAGGTCCAAGTAATATCATTGGTAAAGGTCAATTCATTCCCAGCTTTACCGTTCCCAAGTATTTCAGGAAAATACATAGCTAACGCACCAATAAGTGTAAAGGCTACGATAGATATGGGGATCATAATAGGACTGCTGCGATGAATAGAAGGTAGCTTACCTTGAGTAATATTAAATAGAACCACACCTAAAGCAACAATAGCGCCTAAGGCAATAGAGAATTCTACATAATGACTACCCAAGCTAGGTTGAGCCATTGTATATTGAATGACATCCCCTACACCTGCTTGTCTCGTTACAAAGGTTGCTAATCCACAGCAAATAAGTGCAGCACTCATGGCGCGTATATTCCAAGTAAGGAGCAAGGTTTCTAACGTAAAGATTGCCGCCGATAAAGGTGAATTATAAACGGCCGCAAGACCAGCACCTGCAGCACAAGCAATCAATAATTGGCGATCTTCTTGTTTTATGTCAAAGTGCTTAACTAAAAAAGTTGTAATCCCCGCACTTGCTTCACGAGGGGCTACTTCTCGCCCTAAAGGTGAACCTATAGCTACCGTAATAATTTGTAAGGTTGCATGTAAAATAGTAGTTATTGGATTCATCTCCATCTTACCGGAAACGGCAGTTTTAATGTCTACAACACCTTTACCATATCGATGAATAAGAAACCAGCCTACGCCACCTATGAGACCACAAATAATGAGTGGTATCAATCGTTCTACTGGGGATACTCGCGCTACAGCAGCACCAAAACTCATATGATCTGCAGAAGAATAATTATATACAAAATGCTGAATACTATGCATTAAATGTGTATAAGAAGCCCCCACTAATCCTGCTATAAATCCTACAATAATTATGAGCCCTATTAAACGTTTATCAAATGTCATACTTACTCCATTGCTAATACGACTTCACCAGATTCTAATGTTTTCTTAACATCTATAATGCGTTGATTAGATGAACCTCTAAAACGTAATGCTGGATCTTTAAGTTCATCTACAAAGCGCCCATCCACGAGAATATCAATTTCGTGTAGCAAAGTGCTTCTCAACTCGTCTTCTAAGATATCATCTATTTCATACCCTGAATAGGCCCAAATTTTCTTTTCTGGTGCTGCTGCACGGACTGCTCGTATCACAGGTAATAAACCTTGTACATTTTGAAAAGGCTCTCCACCTAACAAGGTTAAACCTGAGCATGTAGGATTTTTCACATAAGAAACAACTAGATCAGTTTCAGCTTGAGTCCATTCTTTACCGGCATTGAAATCTTGATACTCTTCATTAAAACAGTTATAACAACAATGTGTGCACCCTGTTACGAATATAGATGTACGAATTCCTTCTCCATTGGCAATATCATATTGTCTTATTTGCCCATATCTCATAATTACCCCCATAGTAGTGTGGTTATCAACTTTGACTAACACTATATAGATATCTTTCAATTTCTCATAAATACAGTAAAAGCTGTGCCTAAGGCACAGCTTTTACCATGTATAGAATTTTAATTAATGCTATCTAGTATTAGATATGCATTACACGATCTTTGATTTCTTTCGTACGTCCTTCGTTCCAGAAGTTTTCACCTAGGTAACCACAGGTACGACGAATTACAGTTAATTTATCGCGGTTTGTGTTGTGGCAACGAGGACATTCCCATTCATTATGTTCATTGACCTTAATTTCACCATCAAAACCACATTCGTGACAGTAGTCGGACTTGGTATTAAACTCAGCATAAGAAATATGATCATAAATATATTGAATCATAGTCAAAACAGCTGGAATATTATTAGTCATATTCGGAATTTCCGCATAGGAAATACAACCGCCAGTCGATTTCTTTTGGAATTCAGATTCAAAATTAAACTTATCAAATACATTGATTTCTTCACGAACATTAACGTGATAGCTATTAGTATAATATCCTTTATCGGTGATATCTTCAATTACACCAAAGCGAGCACGATCTAGAGAAGAGAATCGATTTGTTAAGCTTTCAGCAGGTGTACCATATAAACCAAAGCCAAGATTATGTTTATCATGCCATAGATTGATAGCATCATTTAAACGATCCATAATTTTCATGGCGAATACACGACCTTTTTCACCTGTGTTAGACTCACCAGTAATCAATCGAGTTGCTTCATAAATACCGATGTAGCCAAGAGAAATCGTTGCATAACCACCAGTAAGGAAGCGAGCGATTTTTTCTCCTTTTTTTAGGCGCGCAATAGCACCGTGTTGCCAATGAATTGGCGATACATCACTCACTACATCCTTTAATAAGTTGTAACGTAATAGTAATGCTTTTTCAGCTAATTCAAGACGTTTATCTAAAATTTCAAAGAATCTTTCTTCACTACCGCGAGCTAAGATGCCAATTTGAGGTAAGTTCAAACTTACAACGCCCATATTAAAGCGACCATCAAATTTATAGTTCCCCTTTTCATCCTTCCAAGGAGATAAGAAAGAACGACATCCCATTGGGCTAAATACATTACCTTCATAGTTTTCCTTCATCTTCTTAGCGGAAATGTAATCTGGATACATGCGTTTAGCCGTACATTGTGCAGCAAGTTCAGTTAAATAGTAATATGGACTATCAGGCGTTACATTATGTTCATCAAGAACATAAATCAATTTAGGGAATGCTGGCGTAATATATACATCAGCTTCATTTTTTACACCCTTAATACGTTGGCGCAAGATCTCTTCTGTAATAAGAGCAGCCTCTTTAGCGTATTCATAATCAGGTTTAAAATACATGAACAATGTAACAAATGGAGATTGACCATTTGTAGTCATCAATGTATTGATTTGATATTGGATAGTTTGGATGCCATCCTTAACCTCTTTACGCGTACGTTTCCACGCAATTTCACGGGCTTTTTCCATATTTGGTTCCATCCCGTAAATCTCAACTTGTTCTTCAATAACATTGTTAAGGATTTTTTCGTAAGATTTACGTACGAATGGCGCCAAAATGCGATCGATACCATTAATACTTTGACCGCCGTATTGACCAGATGCAACTTGGGCAATAATTTGCGTTGTTACTGTACATGCAACTTGGAAGGATTTAGGTGTATCAATTTTCTTACCATTGATAACCGTACCATTTGTTAGCATATCTTCCAAATTGATCAAGCAACAGTTAAACATAGGTTGGATAATGTAATCCATATCATGGAAATGGATAGCACCACTATCATGGGCTTCTAAAATATCTGTAGGAATTAATTTACGGCGAGCGATATCCTTAGATACTTCACCAGCGATTAAATCACGTTGTGTAGATACAATGGCAGCATCCTTATTAGAATTTTCATCGAGAACGCTGACATTACTGCGATCTAATAAGCCGATTACATCATCATCAGTAGTATTTTGACGACGCTTAAAAGCTTGAACAGCTTTGTAACCTTCATAGGCACGTGCCGTTGCAGGATTATGATACTCAATCAACTTATAATACACTTGATCTTCAATAGCATAAATTGTCATGTCTTTTTGGAGCTTTGTAGCATATTCTTCAATTTCATCAGCAATACGCTGTGCCAACCCCTCTTCGTACAACCCTGTACTACTATGCTCAGCTTTTTCTATAGCCAAAGCAATCTTATTCTTATCAAATGGTACCTTTGTACCATCCCGTTTAATGACCTGCAACATATTGGCAACCTCCCCATTTTGTTACCGCTGAAATATATGTTAAGACATAGAAAAAAGTATGGAAAACCATACTTTTTATAAATTTATATGTAAAAATGTAAAGAATTATGACTAAAC
>NZ_CALJSP010000142.1:0-20004 GCF_937975875.1 Veillonella dispar
TATTTCTAATTTTTATATATTGAGAAATATATTCCAGTTGTGATTATCTGAGGATTTATAGTGTGCTTAACTATTGAGGTTTGCAGTTAAGCCGCTGTCTGCTACATAGTACATCTCGCATTTAGAAGTGCGAAGTATAGATTTAGAAAGATAAGCTATAAATACCAATACTATAGTTCGTGATGAAGTTTTGGGGTTGTTAAGAAAGTAACATCAGGATTACGCTCTTGAACCCAACCCATTTGCCATTCATTAGAGATAAGAACTACCGTACGATCGCGATTATCCTTAACAATCATCGCATTATCTACACCTTTTAAAGACGCAATATCTACTTCACCATCAATCCAACGAGCAACACTGTATGGCAATGTATTATTTAATAAATCAACACCATATTCATTTTTTAAACGGTATTCTAAAACTTCAAATTGAAGCATACCTACGGCACCAACTACGAAGGAGTCGAGGGCACCTGGTTGTTCAAAGATTTGAACTGCACCTTCTTGAGCCAATTGTGTCATGCCTTTTTGGAATTGCTTACGTTTCATCGTATCTTTTGGAGATACGCGGGCGAAGAATTCTGGTGGGAACACAGGGAAGTCACCAAATGTTACCTTGTGTTTTTGTGCACATAGTGTATCGCCTACGCCCATTGTGCCAGCATCAAAGACACCGATAATATCACCAGGATATGCATCTTCTACGATGGTACGTTCGGTAGCCAAGAATTGTTGAGGCTGAGACAAGCGAATCGTTTTGTTAGATTGGCGATGCAATACGGACATACCCTTTTCGAATTTACCAGAGCAGATACGCATAAATACGATGCGGTCATGGTGATTAGGGTCCATATTCGCTTGAATTTTAAATACTAAAGCGGAGAAGTCTTCGCTCGTAGGTTGCACCATTTCTTCCACGGCTTGTCGTGGAGCAGGGGATGGAGCTAGTTCTAAGAATTTTTCTAAGAATGGTTTTACCCCAAAGTTAGTCATAGCAGAACCGAAGAACATAGGTGTTAATTCGCCTGCACGAACCTTATCAAAATCGAATGGATCGCCAGCAACGTCTAATAATTCAATATCATCAAGCAATGCTTGGTATACGTCATCACCTAATAATTCTTTCATGCGAGGATCCGTTAAAGCACCTTTTTCAGAGGCTAACTTTTCTTGACCATGTGTTTCGTCTTTTGCGAATAGCTCGATAGTTTCGTGCTCTCTATCGTATACGCCTTTGTATTCACCGTTGATACCAATTGGCCAGTTCATAGGGCATGTACGAATGCCAAGAACGTTCTCGATTTCTTCCATCAAGTCAAATGGGCTGCGACCGAAATGGTCAATTTTGTTTACAAAGGTAAAGATAGGGATACCGCGTTCTTTAGATACGGCAAATAGTTTTTTCGTTTGCGCTTCGACACCTTTTGCTACGTCAATCAACATGACAGCACTATCTGCAGCCATTAAGGTACGATATGTATCTTCAGAAAAGTCCTGGTGACCAGGGGTGTCTAGGATGTTGACGCGACAACCATCATAGTCAAATTGCAACACAGAACTTGTTACGGAGATACCACGTTGCTTTTCGATTTCCATCCAGTCAGATACGGCGTGTTTTGCTGTTTTACGAGATTTAACGGACCCCGCTAAATGGATAGCACCACCATATAAAAGTAATTTTTCTGTTAATGTAGTTTTACCCGCATCCGGGTGAGATATGATAGCAAACGTACGACGACGTTGCACTTCTTCTAAAAATGTCATAGTTCACCTCTATTGTTTCGTTTGTAAAAGCCTTGTCTTATTATATAACTTTCACATCATTCATATCTTTAAAATTATACATGATTTTGGTAGTTATGACCACTAAATTGTAGTATAATGAGATTTCAAAGAGCGGCTTGGGGAATAGCCGTTATTTTATGTTAAGGAGGGGGACCATGCGGTTATTTATTGCGGAAAAGCCATCCATGGCTCGCGAAATTAGTAAATGCTTGCCAGAAAATAAGAATATCCAAAAACGGAATGGCTATTTTATCCAAGGTGATGATGTGGTGACTTGGGTTGTAGGGCACGTATTACATCAAGCAGAACCTGGTGATTACGATGATAAATATATCCGCTGGCGCCCTCAAGATTTACCTATTGTGCCTGATGAGTGGAAATTACTCGTTACGGATAGTAGTCGTCAACAGTTTGAGACTGTAAAAGAATTAATCGGTAAAGCGGACATTATCGTCAACGCAGGTGACCCGGACAGGGAAGGTCAATTGTTGGTTGATGAAGTATTATATTATGTAGGAAATACAAAACCTGTACAACGTATCTTGCTAAATGCATTGGACGAAAAATCTGTTCGTGCCGCATTAAATGATCTACGGGATAATAAAGACTTTCACAATCTATATCAATCTGCATTGGCTAGAGCACGTGCAGACTGGCTTATTGGCATGAATTTATCTCGTGCCTATACATTGTCTGAACGTTATAAAGGTAATAAAGTAACATTACCTATCGGTCGTGTTAAGACTCCAACATTAGCCCTTGTTGTGCGCAGAGAGCGAGAACTAGCCGCATTTAAACCAATAGATTATTTCACACTAAAGGTTTTATATAATCATCCAAATGGTGTATTCTGGGCTACGTGGCAGCCTACAGACGAACAAAAGGGGCTTGACCCAGATGGACGTCTTATTAATAAAGCCATAGCCGATGAATTAGTAGAGCGCTTACAGGCGGGGTCAGATGGAGTTATTAAAGCTGTTACAAAATCTAAAAAGAAAGATGTACAGCGTTTACCATTGTCTCTATCATCTTTGCAGGTATTAGCTGGTAAAGCTTTTTCCTATGATCCGCAAACTGTACTTGATACAGCACAGAAACTATATGAAAAGAAATTGACTACATACCCTCGTTCTGATTGTGAATATTTACCACCAAATCAATATGGTGACCGCAATGCAATTCTCAATAATTTACAGAATGCAGGAGATGAAAGACTAGCACAGTGGGCTACTGATGCAGACCGCTCCATTAAGAGCCGCGCTTGGAATGAAAAGAAGATTACAGCCCATCATGCTATAATTCCTACGACCGTAGCTTGTAATATAAATAGTTTGTCCCGTGAGGAACGCAATATTTACTTCCTCATTAGTCAGGCCTATATTGCTCAGTTTTATGGCGAACATATTTATGAGCAAACTAAAATCGTCGTGGAGCAATGCAAAGAAGAGTTTGTTGCCAATGGCCGTGTAGTTATAGACGAAGGATGGAAATTACTTTATAAACGACAAAAGTCTAAATCTGTGACAGATAATGATGAACCTGATTTAACTGATGAACGTGGTGCAGAAACAGACTCTAAAAAAGAGGCTATTGAAGAAACAGATCATTTGCCTGCGGTTAAGAAAAATGATTCTGTGCTTTACACGGATTCCTCTGTAGAGGCGAAGCAAACTAAGCCGCCTTCTCGCTTTACACCGTCTACGTTGTTACAAGCGATGAAGGAAATTCACAAGTTTGTAAAAAATGAAGACTTGAAAAAGCAATTAAAGGCTGTATCTGGTATTGGTACAGAGGCGACTCGTGCCAATATTATTGACGAACTTATCAGTCGTGGCTTTATGAAAACATCTGGTAAGAAGCAAGTTCTATCACCTACGGAAACAGGCTATCTTTTGGTAGATGCGTTGCCTGATGAATTGTTATATCCTGATGAAACGGCTGTTTGGGAAGAACGTTTAGCCCTCATGAGCGAAGGTGAGGATACCTTAGATTCCTTCTTATCTGATCAAGTTAAGTTTTTACAGTTGTTAATTGATAAGCTTGGCTTTGATAAACAGGTAAATTCTGGTCAAATGATGCCAAATGTAGTTCGCACGATAACGAATCAAAATCGTAAACGACCTATGGATAATGAAAATGTAGACTTATCTACTTTGCCTATATGTCCGAAATGTAATAAGGGACGTATGCAACAGCGTAATGGTAAATATGGTGCTTTTTTAGGTTGTACCAATTATCCAACTTGTAAACATACACAACCAATCGATGGAGAGACTTCAACTGGTGAAAGTAATATCACTCTATCTGAAGAAGAAAAGAAATATAAATGCCCACGATGTAAAGAAGGTTATTTTGTTAAACAAGAGGCGAGAGGCCGAATTAACTGGGTTTGCAGCAATCGATCTCAATGTAAGACACAATGTTCTGATGTAAATGGCATGCCAAGTATTTATGCGAATAAATAAAAAAGACGCGTACAGATTAATCTGTACGCGTCTTTAGTTTTATCTGCGTTTACCACGACGTCCAGTTTGAGAAGTAGAAGTGCGGCGTTGGCGTGTATTAGCACCTTTGTGGCCACGAGCTTTATGAGCTTTAGCCTTTGTAGATTGATAGGAACTTGTTATCTTAGGTTTGCTAGCAGATTTTGCACGTTTTGGCGCAGCACTTGCATTACCTTTAGTCTTAATTTGTCCATCTTTAGTGTATTTAGTAAGCGTTGCTTGGATGGCGCGTTCAATACGTCGTAGCCAAGATTCATCCTGTGGTGTGGCAAATGTAACAGCTACACCGGAATTGCCCGCACGACCAGTACGGCCAATACGATGGATATAGTAATCTACGTCGCGTGGTACGTCGTAGTTATAAACATGTGTAATGCCTTCAATATCGATACCGCGAGCTGCAATATCTGTTGCTACTAAGATTTGTGTCTTAGCTTTTGCAAAATCGCGTAATATTTGAGTGCGGCGACCTTGTGTTAAATCGCCATGCATTTCAGCAATATTTAGACCTGCAGCAGTTAACTCATAGGATAAGCGGACTGCACCTTCACGTTTATTACAGAAAACAATGGCCAAGAATGGATTGTCTTCTTCAATCATTTTGATGAGGCGTTCTGTTTTTTCTTCTGGATTCATCATGTATACACGTTGATCAATAGATTCTAATGTAACATGCTTACCTTCTGCTGTTACAGAGGCTGGTTTTGACATATAGGCTTTTGCAAGGTTTCTAATCTTATCTGGGATTGTTGCAGAGAATAGTAAAAGTTGTCTATTAGCATCTGTTTGGCTGATGAGATTTTCAATATCCGGTAAGAACCCCATGTGGAGCATTTGATCGGCTTCATCGAGTACGACACGACGAATACAATCTAGGTGAAGTGAACCACGCTTAGCATGATCTAATAGACGGCCAGGCGTACCTAAGATAACTTGAGGGCGACGTCCTAATTGTTGTAGCTGTGCTTCAATCGTTTTGCCACCGATAAGAGGGAGGATATCCACATTTAAAATGGTACCTATTTCTTTTGCTTCGTCAGAAATTTGTTTTACTAGTTCTCGCGTAGGTGCAATGATAAGTACTTGTTCTTGATGCACATCTGTGTGCACCCGTTGAAGAATAGGTAATAAGAAGGCTAATGTTTTGCCTGTGCCTGTTTGAGCTTTTGCTATGACATCATTCCCTTTGAAAACTACAGGAATGGCTTGTTCTTGAATTGGAGTGGGCTCCTTGATACCTTGTTTTTGAAGGGCTTGAATGAGTTCATCGCAAACACCTAGAGATTTAAAAGATTTCATGGATCGTCCTTTCTATAATACATATTATATTAATTATACCTTATGCATATAGTAGGGGCAAATAAAATGAATTGTTATTTATAGTGATTATTATTAGATGGGAAATTAAGTTGTAATAAAGAAAGCGTATGTTGGTATATTTAAATGATAATATATTGAAAAATAACGAAATATATGTATGTTTATGAGAATAAAAAACATTAAAGTATTCATATTTAAATAAAAATTTAATATTTAATTGAGAATGATTAAATTATTAATAATGATAATCTTAGTAGTACTTCTTATTTGGTGAAGCAATTATGATTTGTATTGGTTCATAAAAAGCTATACTCTACAGGGTTTGTTTTGATTAATGATAAAATAATTCTCATATTTAATATGAGAAAAAAATATATATATGAGATAGAAAATTACCATAAAAATGATAATAATTGTTGAAATTAATGATTTCTTTGATATAATAATTTAAGATATTAATACGCATTATTATTTGGTGTGTTTAATATGAGGTTGTTAGGTACAATAATTAGGAGGTGTCGTATGGCTATCAAAAAGTTAAAAGACATGAAACCAGGTGAGTCTGGTCTTATTGTTGCTCTACATGGCAGTGGCAATGTTAAACATCGTCTAATTGACATGGGCCTTGTTAAAGGTACAAAAATTCATGTTATGAAGTTTGCCCCTTTGGGTGATCCAGTAGAAGTTAAAGTTAAAAACTTTGAATTAGCACTTCGTACAAGCGAAGCTGGCATGATTGATGTAGAGGTTCAATAGGAGGTTCACATGGCAGAAAATGGGCAAATTCGCATTGCCTTAGCAGGTAACCCTAACTGTGGTAAAACTACAATGTTTAACAATATCACAGGGGCGAAGCAACACGTTGGTAACTATGCCGGCGTTACAGTAGAAAAAAAGGAAGGCCATACGAAATTTGATGGCCATGAGTTATTGTTTATTGACTTACCAGGTACATATAGCTTAACTGCACGTTCCTTGGATGAGTTAGTAGCGCGTAATGTTATCGTAAATGATAACCCAGATGTAATCGTTAACGTTCTTGATGCATCTAACTTGGAACGTAACTTATATTTAGCAGCACAATTATTGGAACTTGAAAAGCCAATGGTTATTGCTCTAAACATGGCTGACGTTGCTGAAGAAATGGGCATCAAATACGACCTAAAAAAAATGGCAGAAATGACAGGGGCTACAATTGTTAGCACAGTAGGTCGTACAAACATTGGTACAAAAGACTTGTTAGCAGCAACAATTAGTGTAGCTGCTTCTCAAAAAGCTCCTGGTGTAACAATTAACTATGGTGATTTGTTAGAAGGCAAAATTAGTGAGCTTGTAGAATTGCTAAAACAAGCAGGCACTGTTACATATCCACTTCGTTGGATTGCTGTTAAGTTGTTAGAAAAAGATGCTGACGTTATTGGCAAAGTTATGCGCTTTGATAATACGGAAGCT
Source organism: Veillonella dispar (assembly GCF_937975875.1). Classification (GTDB taxonomy): domain Bacteria; phylum Bacillota; class Negativicutes; order Veillonellales; family Veillonellaceae; genus Veillonella; species Veillonella dispar_B. The sequence continues at coordinate 7,064 of NZ_CALJSP010000142.1, forward strand.
GTTATTCAAAAGGCTGAAGCGATTCGTGAAGAAATTAAAGATCAAGTTGATCTTGATATTGTCTTCCAAGAATATCGTCACCGCTTTGCAGTAGAAGTATATAATACATGTTTAACACAAGCGCCAACTCAATTGGAAACACGCTCTGACCGTTATGACAAAATCTTAACGCATCGAATTTGGGGCTTACCAATCTTCATGGTTGTTATGTACTTATTGTTTGCGTTCGTTAACTTCGTTGGTGGTATTCCTCAAGGTTGGATCGAGGATGGTTTCGCTGCATTACAAGCTTATGCGGTTCAGACTATTCCAGAGGGCCAATTACAGTCACTCGTATCTGATGGTATTATTGCCGGCGTAGGTGCCGTACTATCTTTCTTACCATTAATTCTTTTGCTATTCCTTGGTATTTCCTTCTTGGAAGATACTGGTTATATGGCTCGTGCAGCCTTCGTTATTGACCGTGTAATGCGCGCTTGTGGTTTGCATGGTAAATCCTTTATTCCGTTGCTTTTAGGTTTCGGTTGTTCCGTACCATCTGTAATGGGCGCTCGTATCCTTGATAATTATAAGGATCGAATGGTTACTATCTTAATTACACCATTCATGAGTTGTTCTGCACGCTTGCCAGTGTATATTTTATTTGCAAATGCGTTCTTCCCAAATGGTTGGGATAGTACTTTAGTTGTATTCTCTGTATACTTCTTGGGTATCATCTTTGGTATTATCTTTGCAAAAATCTTCCGTAAGTTCTTATTTGCTGGTGAAGCTGAACCATTTGTAATGGAATTACCTCCATATCACTTGCCTACATTAAAAGCTACATGGATGCACATGTATGAACGTGCTAAATTGTACATCATTAAAGCCGGTACTTTCATTATGGCTGCTTCCATCTTGATTTGGTTCATCACTGCATATCCAATGGATGTAGAATACTCCAAAGATTATGATGCAGTGAAAGAACAAGTTGCACAAGAGTATGAAGTAAAAGATGCTGCTACATTAGCTCAATTTGGTATCACTACAGATGATCAAAAAGAGGCAGTAGATAAAATTGTAGAAGATATGAAATCTACTGTAAAAGATGCTGAAGATGCTGCTAAGAACGCAGGAGAAGATGAACCTGAAGTAGCAGTAGAGGATGATTCTGAAGCACCTGAATTATTCAATGATATTAAAGATGAAAATAAAGACTTGTTCCCAGCAGCATGGGCAATGTATAAAAACAGTGCTAACTTAGATGCTGAAAATGACAAACTTGATAAAGAACAAGCTTCTGAAAAAATTGAACAATCCTATGCAGCATCCTTTGGTAAAGCTATCAACCCAGTGCTAGAACCATTGGGGTTTGATTGGAAAATGGGCCTATCATTAGTAGCTGGTTTGGCGGCTAAAGAGGTTGTTATCTCAACGTTAGGTACTGTCTATGCTGTTGGTGGTGATGATCAAAATCCAGCTCCATTGACTGATTACCTACAAAATGATCCAAGCTTCTCACCATTGATTGCATTAACAATGATGTTGTTCGTATTAATTTACCCACCTTGTTTGGCAACATTAGCCGTTATCAAACGTGAAACAGGTTCTTGGAAATGGGTTGCATTCATGTTCTTCTATGAAAATACATTTGCTTGGATTGCATGTTTCATCTTCTATAACATAGGTCGCGCATTAGGTTTCTAATCTAGAATCGCTAAATAGGAGAGTTTAGCCACTTTTAGATACTTTGAACAAAAATGAATAGAAAAAATGCGATTTTGTTATAAGTAATTTAAAAATAATACTTGATAATTATCAATATTCGTGGTTAAATGATAATGAGAAAAGGGAAATATCCTTTAGATATTGCTTTTATCTTATTTATCACTAAGACACATATTGTAATTTAGTAGATATTGAGAAAGAGGCATAATAATGGATAATCTTGTTATAGGACTCATAGTTGTATTAGCAATAGCTTATATCGGCAATAAATTTTACAAACAAATGTCTGGTAAAGGTGGCTGCGGCTGTGGTGGCGGTGGCTCCAATTCTAGCTCTAAGAAATCTTCTGGTTGCGGTGGTAACTGTAGCTGCGATGGTTCCAACAAGGCACTAGGCATTAAACGTACAGCTAAGTAAGCTAATACGAATTCTGATTTTGAAAGAGGGGTCTCTATAATGGCTCCTCTTTTCAAATATAGTAATTAAATTTTTTATCATATTTAGTAGAAAGGAATATTATCATGTTCAACATCGATCAAAAAAATCTTAAAAACGCTAACTTATTCGCAGCAGGTCTTGCATTGGGTACTGTAGGTCTTAAAGTTTTAACTTCTAAAGACGCTAAAAAAGTATATGCTGGTATCGTAGCAGCTGGCCTTCGCGCTAAAGAAACTGTATTAGAAACAGCTGAAAAAGTACAAGCATCCGCATCTGATGTATTGGCAGAAGCTCAAGAAATCAACGAAGCACGCAACGAAGAAATCTTTGAAGAAAACAAATAATTAGAGGATTGCACATATGTTACAATTTTCTGTAGTAAAAAAACTCAGAAATCGCTTGCATGTTAAGGTTACAGGTCATCGTTTTACAGAGGCTGAAGCAGCTTATGTAGAGGATACATTGCTCCTTAATGATGCAATTGTAGATGTAACCTTCTACACTCGCAGCAATCAAGTTGCCATTAAACATACTGGCGATGTTGATGCTGTGCGTGATGCAGTTCTCGGTCTACGCGATTTAGATTTGTCTGAAGCTCCTGCTTTAAACGAATATTCTCCTCGCTTGGTAAATAAAAAATACCGTGAAATGATGATCAACCGCACTGCACTTTACTTAGGTAAAAAAGCAGTGTTGCCGGCGCCTATTGCAGCTGCATGGGCTTGGTTTGATGGTATTAAATTTATCGGTAAAGCGATTAAAACATTGTGGCAACGTAAGTTAACTGTCGAAGTACTTGATGGTGTAGCTATTGGTGCTGCATTACTTCAAAAAGACTACCCTACAGCTGGCGCTGTTATGTACCTATTAGGTATTGGCGATATCTTAGAAGAATGGACTCATCGTAAATCCGTATTGAATCTTGCTCAAAGCATGTCCTTGAATGTAGATAAAGTATGGGTATTAGTTGATGACATTGAAGTGAGCAAGCCAGTTAACGAAGTTGTGGCAGGTGATAAAATCATTATTCGCCAAGGCGAAGTGATTCCATTGGATGGCGTCGTTATCGATGGTGTTGTTCTTGTTAATGAAAGCTCCATGACTGGTGAACCAGAAGCGGTTCGTCGCGATCAAGACAGTTCTGTATATGCAGGTACTGTTGTTGAAGACGGTAAAGCTATTGTAGAAGTACGTAGCACATCCAAAACATCTCGTTACGAAAAAATCGTTAACCTTATCGAAGAGTCTGAACAAATGAAATCCGGTATGGAACAACAAGCATACCGCATGGCTGATAAATTAGTTCCAATAAGCTTTATTGGTGCTGGTTTAACATACTTGTTGACTCGTAATGTGATGAAAGCATTGTCTTTCGTAATGGTTGACTTCTCTTGTGCTCTTAAATTATCCATTCCATTGGCAGTACTTTCCGCTATGCAAGAAGCATCTAAACGCGGTATCACTGTTAAAGGTGGTAAATTCTTAGAACAAATTGCACAAGCAGATATGATTGTATTCGATAAAACAGGTACTCTTACAAAAGCAGAACCTGAGTTTGAACAAATCATTCCATTTAATGGTCATGATGCAGATGAAATGTTAAAATTGGCTGCATGTATTGAGGAACATTTCCCTCATTCCATGGCAAAAGCAATTGTACGTGCTGCTAAGGATCATTCCTTGCCTCACAAGGAAATGCACTCCGACGTAGAATACGTTGTAGCTCATGGTATTGCATCTAAAGTAGGCCGCTACCGTGTACGCATTGGTAGTGCTCACTACATCTTTGATGATGAAAAAACAAAGATTCCTGCAGATGAACAAGAAAAGTTTAATAATTTACCAAATTCATCTTCCCATATTTACCTCGCTATTGGAGGTACACTAGCAGCGGTTATTTGTATTAAAGACCCTGTTCGTGAGGAAGCAAAACAAGTTATAGCTGATTTACATACATTGGGCATTAAAAAGGTTGTCATGATGACTGGCGACTCCAAACGTAATGCACAACGTGTAGCTGACGAACTCGGCATCGATGAATTGCATGCTGAAGTATTGCCAGAAGATAAAGCGGCTTATGTAAAACAAGCAAAAGCTGAAGGCTATACTGTTATGATGGTAGGGGATGGTATTAACGATTCCCCAGCAATTTCTGAAGCACATGTTGGTATCGCTATGAATGAAGGCGCACCAATCGCTCAAAAAATTGCAAATGTTACTATTTCTTCCGATCATCTACAAGCTCTTGTAGATTTACGCCGCATTTCTATGGCATTGATGAAACGCATCAAAGCAAATTACAATGGTATCGTTGGTTTCAATGGTGCTCTTGTAGGTGGTGGCGTACTCGGTATTATGCCGCCAAGCCAAACAGCATGGTTGCATAATCTATTCACATTGGGTATCGGCTTAGAAAGCATGACTCCATTGTTGAAGAAAGAAGAACAAAAGGAAACTGTTCCTACAATTGATGTAACAGCTGACTCTGTAGTGGCTTAATTAAAAACCTCCGTATAAGGTATTCATTTACCTGTATGGAGGTTTTTCTTTTTTGATGACATTTATCTATGATTATTGTAAAATACAAAGAGATTACATATCATAGGAGATCTTTATGAACACATTAATAGATATTTGTAAAAGATCCATCTACTTGAATATATTTATCGTAGTAATTCCTATTATTGCGTATATGATTCATAATGGATCGAGTGCGACAGTAGCACTTGCATGGTATTTGCTCTTATCGTTAATAATGCCTTGGGCATATTTATCGTTTAAAAGTAGTACCTTTGGCGATGGTAAATCGATTAGCCGTATTGCCTATGTTATAAGTTGGATTATAATTCACGGTATTAGCTATAAAGGTATTTTTCTCGGTATAGATTTATCCATGTTATGGAGCTGGCCAACAGTTGGTCGAGATGTAGCTTTCTTAGTAGCTATGTATATTGGTGTTACTATTAGCTTGATTTTGGCATACGGTCTTACTCGTTTAGTAGGAGGCCGTAATGAATAAGAATTTTTGGTTATTTACAATTGTCTGTGCATTATTTGTAAGTGCTGTAACGACAGTTCTTTCTTTGAGTGAAGCGCTAGCTTTACCAATTTTAGTATTCCCCGTGTTGTCCCTCGTAATACCTCTTATGGTACGAAGACTTAAGAATGCTAAATTTAATGACGATTTACCATTGAGTATGGGATATCATGCGTATAGTTGGGCTTGGTGGACTGTATTTTCATTTCTTCATACGCCCTTTAGCTTTACTGCAGATAATGGAATTGTAACAGCGTTACTTCTCTTCGTGGTGTATTTTATAGTTCAAGTACTTATTGAACTCTGTGGGTTGCTAGCTACTAAGTTTTTCAATCGAAATCATCGATGGGGAATGGTAGATGAAGCACTCGATATAATTGGATATACTATTCCAATTCCGTTCTTATATATTGGTTCGCTTCTCTATATTGATCTACAAGATCCCATGGTTTATTTCATGTATGCGTCATCTATGAATGTAAATATACTCTTTGCAGAATTGGTGTCATTACTTATATCCTTATTGGTATTCGTATTCTATTTATACCCAAGAGAAATAGCCTATAAAGGTATACGATTATTTCGTATTGTTTTAACTGCTGGTTTATGGCTCGCTATGAATGCGCATATTTTATATGGTGGTTATATTCCAGAGTTTGTTTTATCTTTAGTTCCCACCGTTTTTCCAACGTATCAAGGTAATCCACTAGTGTTTGTTACCCCAACTTTGTTAGAAGCTGGTATGACAGGTGTAGCAGTGATTATAGGTGCATTGGTAGAGCGTGGTATTATTTCACGACGCCGTGAACGTATTTAATTTCTAGTTTCGACTTATATCCGTAAGGAATGAGAACGAAGGAGGATTTATGAACAACAATGAACGTCTAGTGGATGATAACTCAACTGTATCAATCCAAGGCAATGAAACGACTAACTCCGTTGAACGTAAAAAGGTTAAAAAAGAGAAAAAGAGTGGTATTACTATTCGTGAGCTTACCATTATTGGTTTGTTGGCGGGGATTACAATCGCATTAGGTGTATCTGGATATGGGATTATTCCATTGGGGCCTCTTAATGTGACAACTCTACATGTACCGACTTTGATCGGTGCTATTGTAGAGGGACCTAAGGTAGGTGCTTTTGTAGGCTTTATCTTTGGTTGCTATAGCTTGTGGCAAAATATTACAGCTCCAAACATTTTGTCTCCACTATTTATTAATCCAATCATTTCTGTGTTACCACGTATACTTTTCCCTGTATTAGCATATTTAGTATACTTATTATTGTGGAAAGCACCTCAAGGCCCACGCATTCTTGTATCTGCATTTATGGGTACTGTATTCCATACAATTATGGTTATGGGACTTATCTTCTTGCTTTACGCAGATATGTTTGCTATTAAAATGAACCTAAGCCCAGATCAAGTATTAGGTTCTATTGTATTCTTATCTGTTACGCATGGTATTCCAGAAGCTGTTTTTGCAGCTGTTATCGTTACTCCAGTTGCATTGGCATTACGTAAGGTATTGCGTAAGGATACTCCTAAGAAAGAAAAAACTGATGCTGTTACAAGCGCTGCAACAACAGTAGGAGCGGATGCAAATAAAACTACAGAAGTTAATAAAATAAAATCTGTAGAAGAAAACATAACTAAATAGTATTTTACAGGCTTTTCATAAATATGATAAAATAAATATCATTCGATAAGTATTGAGGAGGATAACCATGGCTAAACGTATTCGTACTATCAACACTGAATCCTTGCAAAAAACTGCTAAAACTGGCGGTTGTGGGGAATGTCAAACATCTTGCCAATCTGCTTGCAAAACAAGCTGCACAGTTGGTAACCAAGTTTGCAAACAAAAATAATAAAGAGGCTCGCTTAGCGGGCCTTTTTTATTTATGTGTATAATACATACTTTATATGGTATATCTTTATGACTCTTTTCATAACGTTTAGCGTGGAAATGTGGTACAATTATCTAGAAAGTTCTATATAGTAGAACTTTTACCATACATATTAATTGGAGGTACCATGTTAGAATTAAAACCAATGATCCATAAGTTTCGGATGAAGGATAACTATTACTGCTTAGATGTTAATAGTGGTATTATTCACGTTATCGACGAACTCATTGATAGAGTTCTTGACATATATGATGGCACTAATCGCGATGCAGTACATGCTGCATTAGATGCTAAAGAAGATGCAGTAGAACTTGATGAGATTATGGATGAGTTAGATGAGCTCATTAAAGCAGAGCAATTGTTTGCTCCGATGAGTACAGAGTTTAAACTTGTAGTAGGTGAAAAACCTATTGTTAAGGCATTATGCTTAAATATTGCTCATGATTGTAATTTAGCATGTAAATACTGTTTTGCCAGCCAAGGTGATTACGGCGGTGTAAAACGTGAATTAATGAGTTTTGATGTGGCGAAGCGTGCAGTGGACTTCCTCATTAAAATGAGCGGCCCTCGTCAACATTGTGAAATAGACTTCTTTGGTGGAGAACCTTTATTGAACTGGGATGTTGTTAAACAAACAGTTGAATATATTGAATCCATTCAAGAAAAGCACAATAAGATTTTCAAGCTTACATTGACTACAAACGGCATGCTCTTAACACAAGATAAAATCGACTATGTAAACGAACATAAGATGAGCCTTGTATTATCTTTGGATGGTCGTGAATCTGTACATAATGCGATGCGCCCTGTAGCTGGTAGTGGTGCTGAATCTTATAAATATATTGCTAAAAATCTTATCAATGCTGTAAAACAACGCCATGGCCTTGAATACTACGTACGTGGTACGTATACACATAAAAATTTAGACTTTACAAAAGACGTTATGGCTATGTCTGATCTTGGTTTCGAACATTTATCCATGGAGCCTGTAGTAGGTGAAGAAGGAGACTATGTACTTCGTGAAGAAGATTGGCCAGTTCTTGAAAAAGAATATGAAAAATTAGCAGATATTTACCTACAACGTCAATTGGAAGGTTGGGGCGAGAAGTTTAATTTCTTCCACTTCCGTATGGATTTATATCGTGGCCCATGTATGGCAAAACGCCTTCGCGGTTGTGGGGCAGGTCATGAATATATGGCAGTCGTACCTAATGGCGATATTTACCCATGTCACCAATTCGTAGGTAAAGATGGATATGTGCTTGGCAATGTATATGATGGTTTACAAAATACAGAAATTCCTAAAGATTTTCGTAATACACATGTATTTTCTAAACCAACTTGTGCTGAATGTTGGGCGAAATTCTTCTGTTCCGGTGGCTGTCATGCTAACAACATTACATTAGGTGGCGATTTAGAAACACCTTATGAATTTGGTTGCCGTTTACAAAAGAAACGTATTGAATGTGCTATTATGATTCAAGCCGAGCTAGAACAAGCTGGCATTGATGGCAGTATTCCTGTAGCATTAGGTTAATAGCCATTAATTCTCCGTCTATAGTAGGAGCTTATATGAAACAAAATAGTAATCAAACTATAGAACGCTGGGGAATTCGTTATACCGGTATAGTTCAAGGGGTCGGATTCCGGCCCCTTGTTTCTATGTGGGCACATTCCCTAGGGTTAACTGGTTTTGTTTATAATGATAGCCAAGGTGTTTACGTTGAGGTACAAGGTTGTGTTGGTGATTTACAGCTATTTTTAGATGCTATTCAAGATGACCGACCTAGACTGTGCCGTATTACAAGTCAAACAGTAGAACATCTAACTATAAAAAATAATGAAGTTGAGTTTTCTGTGGAGCCATCTCCTTTAGGGGAAGCAGTTAGCACCTTTATTAGTGCCGATACAGCGCCATGTGCTGATTGTCTTAAAGAACTACAACAGGACAAGCGTAGAAAAGAATATCCTTTTATTAATTGTACAAATTGTGGCCCACGATATACGATTATTAAATCTCTTCCCTATGATCGTGAACGAACGACGATGGACGAGTTTCCCATGTGTGAAGCTTGTAAGGCTGAATACGAAGATATAGAGGGGCGCCGTTATCGTGCTGAACCAAATGCTTGTGTTCAATGTGGTCCTTATTATACTTTATATAAACCTAATCGTACGGTTGTAGATACTGTAAATATATGGAATACTACCCGTGAATTAATCAATGAAGGTAGTATTATTGCTATAAAAGGGATAGGTGGCTACCACCTAGTTTGTGATGCTCGAAATGATGCGGCGGTCCAACGCTTGCGTAAGCGTAAGAATCGACCACATAAACCGTTAGCAATTATGGTAGGGTCCCTAGATACGGCAATTGAGCTTGTCCATCTTAGTGATGAAGAACTTGATGTTTTGACGGGAATGGAACGTCCTATTGTATTATTAAAAAGAAATCACGATAGCTTAGTCCATTTGAGTTCCCATGTAGCGCCAGATAATCATATGCTTGGCGTAATGTTACCATATACACCGATGCATGAGGTGCTATTGCCATCAGATGCGGCGTGGGTTATGACGAGTGGTAACCGTAGTGGTGATCCCGTTTTATATGATGATGATCAAGCATTTGAAGAGTTAGGGGCCGTTGCTGATTATTTCTTGGTTCACAATCGGCAAATTTATGCACCTCTCGATGACTCTGTTGTAACTGTTATTAATAATAAACCTAGATTTATTCGTCGTAGTCGTGGCTATGTACCAGAACCTATTCATTGTGAAATTTCAGGACAAAGTCCGATATTAGCTATGGGTAGTGATTTGAAAAATGCCTTTGCTGTGAATAAAGGTTCTGAAGTCCTTGTAGGACCGCATATTGGTGATCTACAAAATGCGTCTACTCATACAACTTTGGAGTGGACCATTGACCGATATGAGAAATTATTTTCTATACAACCAGAGAAAATAATTGTAGATAGTCATCCTCAATTTTTCTCTTCTCACTTAGGGGAGCGTATTGGTAAAAGTTCACAGATTTCTGTAATACCTATTCAACATCATCATGCTCATATTGCATCAGTAATGGCAGAACACAATCTAGAAGGTCCAGTTCTTGGTATTGCCATGGATGGAACAGGATATGGCCCAGATGGTAGCGTATGGGGCGGTGAATTTCTCCTTTGTAAAGGCAACCAATATCAACGATTAGCTCATATCCATGAAGCACCGTTACCAGGCGGAGAAAAAGCGGTTTCTGAGCCATGGCGTCAAGCCTTGTGGTATATCAGAAATTATTATGGTAATGATATTCCACCTGTCTACCAAGATTGGATGAAAAGGCTACCTAAAGGTTGGGAAATATTAGATAAAGCATTACAATCTACAATGCCTATGATTCAAGCAACGAGCTGTGGACGTTTATTTGATGCAGTAGGTTCTCTTTTAGGACTAGGTATGATTCATACCTATGATGCGCAAATTGCTATTGCATTAGAATCTTTATGTGGTGATGAAAAAGGCACATTGCTTGATTATAACTATAACGGGCGAATTCTTGATTTTACACCAACTGTTCAATCTATTATGGATGGTGTTTTTAAAGGTGAGTCTAGAGCGCATCTTGCAGCATCATTCCATAAAACTGTTGCCATTGCATTATGTGAAACTTCAGCGGATTTAATGGAGCGATATAACATTAGTGATGCGGCCATATCAGGCGGTGTATTTCAAAATCGCAAATTAGTAGAGTTAATATATCGCGCTTGGCATGTAGGCAATTTATATATGAATGAAGCTGTCCCTTCTAATGATGGGGGCTTAGCACTCGGCCAATTATGGATTGGTAATCAGAAATAGTTATATACTCTTGTAGCTAGTATCACTTAATAATTACTATTATTGTGATAAAATGATATTAGAAATATTTATATATAATGAGTTTGCTTACATAAGAGTAGACTCATAGAATTTGTTATTAAAGTAATATATAAGGAGATATTATGTGCTTAGCTGTACCAGCACAGTTAGTAGCTGTGAATGATGTTATTGGCACTGTTGAATTAACAGGCGCCACCCGTGACTGCAGCTTACTCCTCGTACCAGAGGCAAAGGTAGGGGACTGGTTGTTAGTCCATGCAGGTTTTGCTGTACAAATTGTTGATGAAGAAGAGGCACAAAAAACATTAGAGGCCTTTAAGGAGCTAGAAGAACTTGAAGAAGCTTACTTTGCAGGAAAAGCAGAACAGTGCTGATGCATTGTTAAAACGTATCAATGCTCTTCATAAGCCAGGAGAAACCGTAAGACTTATGGAAGTTTGTGGTACACATACTGTATCGATTTTCCGTGAAGGTCTTCGTCAGTTATTGCCAAGTGGCATTGAACTTGTTAGTGGACCCGGATGTCCTGTATGTGTAACAGATCAAACGTATATGGATAAGGCTTTGGCTTATGCTGAACGTGATGATGTTATTATTGCAACCTTTGGGGATATGTTAAAGGTGCCAGGTAGTTATAGCAGTCTTAGTGAAGCTCAAACAAAGGGTGCCCATATCCATGTAATTTATACCCCTTTAGAAGTGGTAGAACTTAGTAAGAAATACCCGGAAAAGAAAATCGTATTTTTAGCTATCGGCTTTGAAACGACTATTGCCGTTATTTGTGCAACTGTAAAAGCCGTTCATGCAGCAGGATTGAAGAATGTTTTCTTCCTTGTATCTCATAAATTAGTGCCTCCTGCATTGCGAGCTTTATTAGATAAACAAGAAGGTCATATTGATGGTTTTATTTTGCCGGGCCATGTGAGTGTTATTATCGGAGAAGAACCATACCGATTCTTACCTGAAGAATATCACATACCGTCTTGTATTGCTGGCTTTGATGGACTTGAGATTTTATCTGCTATAGCAAATATTTTAGAGCAACGTAAAACCGGTAATTTTGTGGTGGGTAATACCTATCATTCTGTAGTTATGCAGAAGGGGAATCCGGTAGCGCAAGCGATGATCAAAGAAGTATATGATGTATGTGATGATGCGTGGCGTGGTATCGGTGTTATTCCAAACTCTGGCTTAAGATTAAAGGATGCATATGCAGCCTATGATGTGGAACGTGCATTACCTATCCAGCTTGAAAAGCCTTCTCTTGATCCAAAAGGGTGCCAATGTGGTCGTGTATTGCAAGGGCTTATTAAGCCAAGTGAATGTCCATTATTTGGTAAAAGCTGTACTGCTGACCACCCTGTTGGTGCTTGCATGGTATCTGTAGAAGGTAGTTGTGCAGCGTGGTATAAATACGGTTATTCCAGTGGTGGATCGACGTGGGAGGATTAATATGGAACGAGTTCGCTTAGTCCATGGGAATGGCGGTCGATTTAGTCATGAATTGACCGAGCGTTTTATTTTGAAATACTTTACAAATGATTTATTGGCTCCTTTACATGATGGTGCTCAATTTCCCGTTACAGCAGGACGTATGGCGTTTTCTACAGATTCCTATGTAGTACAACCAACGTTTTTCCCTGGCGGTAATATTGGTAAATTAGCTGTCTGTGGTACTGTGAATGATTTAGCCATGAATGGTGCTATTCCACAATATTTGAGTTGTGGACTTATCTTAGAAGAAGGATTGGCTTTTGATGAGCTAGATGAAATTCTTCATACTATGTCGGATATGGCTAAAGCTGCAAATGTACAAATTGTTACAGGAGACACTAAGGTTGTTAAAAAGGGCGAGGTAGATAAAATCTACATAAATACAGCGGGGATTGGCATGATTCCGGAGGGGATTGATATTGGTCCGCATCGTGTGAAAGCGGGAATGGATATTATTTTATCTGGTGCTATTGGCGATCATTCT
>NZ_CALJSP010000143.1:0-9961 GCF_937975875.1 Veillonella dispar
GGAACATTTGTTATTATACAGATATCCCAAAATAATGTCAACATATTTTTTATATTTTATCTAAAATATTTTTAACGGCTTCCATACCGACATCACATTGTTGCTTCCACGTAAGTGCTACCCCTGTTATATAGCCCTTGCGCGCATACTCCACATCGGTAGGAACACTTTCGGCACCATAATCAAGCTCGCCTGCTAACCAATAATAATCTTGCCCTCTTGAGTTAATACGAGCATCGATAATATTACTATAGGTTTGTAAACCTTGACTCACCATTTTAAAATGATTCCAATCACAGGCCCCACGCAATGGGAAGTTTACATTCAATAAGCCATCAAATTGACCTTTAACATAGATCTTTTCAATTAATTCATGTATAAAAGGATGCATTTCATCCCCTCGTTCAGGAGAATACCGTTCAACAGATAATGCTAAGCCTGGAATGCCGTAAAAACAACTTTCCATGGCAGCAGACACCGTACCGGAATACAATACATCCGATCCCAAGTTAAAACCATGATTAATACCTGAAATCACAAGATCAGGCATATCATCACTCAATAAATAACTAAGACCAAACTTCATGCAATCAGAAGGAGTTCCCGTTAGAGCATAAAGGCGAGGATTTTCATCCTCGCCATTGTACGCATCTAATTTTAAAGGAATCTCAGTCGTCAATGCATGGGATTTAGCACTTTGCTCATTTGCAGGTGCTACAACGGTAATTCGATAATATTGACTTAAGTACGATGCAAGACGGCGTAAACCATCTGCTAAAATACCATCATCATTACACATTAAAATATGCATAGTCACTCCTACAGATTCTATTTTTTATTCTTATTCATGTTTCCCATACGGGTCAATTTAACGTCATTTAAGCCAACAGCTCGCGTATGAACTGTATGAGACCACACCTTATTATGACGGCGGAACCAACCTAAAATATTTACAGGAATCCAAGAGTATACAAACAATGGATATAGTAAATAGTAGAACCAAATCTTTGGTGGTACCTTAATCTTCAATAATACGATAAGTGGGAATAAATATTGACCCACCCCAATGATAGTCCATACAGACATCGGTAAAATTTGATACAAAATGTTTGTATAGATTGGTGTGTATGCATTGATGTAAGACAATACCAAGTAAACAGTAGTCAACAATAGGAAATACGGTTGACTCACTTGGAAAATACCATCCAAAATCATAATATTGCCAGTTTTAATACCGGTGGCGAACAACTTTGGAATGTAGCGGCCTGCACAGTCGAACTGACCTTGCGCCCAACGTAAACGTTGTTTACAAGACGCCATCATGGTTGTAACCTTTTCATCATATACGATGGCATCATGAGCCCAACATGTGCGAATACCATGAGTTAACAACTTCATGGAGAATTCCATATCCTCAGTCAAGCTATTACAATCCCAACCATATTCACGGATGATGGATGTACGTATACACATACCAGTACCGCCTAAGGCTGTAGATAAACCAACGCGATATTTTGCTAAATGCCACATGTGGTTAACCATCCAAAATGCGATAGAGAATGTACCCGCTACCCATGAGTCCGTAGGGTTTTTAGAATTTAAGTAACCTTGAATAACAGATTCACCTTTTTCAAGATGATCATTCATTTCTAACATGAATTGTGGATGTACTAAATTGTCGGCGTCAAAGATAAGAAATGCATCATATTTCCGATCCATTTGTTCCACGCGATCAAACATCCACCCCATTGCATAGCCTTTACCTACTTCTTCTTTATTGAATCGTTCATGCACATTAGCACCAGCAGCTCTTGCCACCTCAGCAGTCTTATCTGTACAGTTATCAGCTACAACAAAGATATCGTACAGCTCATCTGGATAATCTAGACTTCGTAAATTTTTAACTAATTCACCGACTACAGCTTCCTCATTATGAGCACACACAACAATAGCAAAGGAATTTTTTGGGGTATAGTTTTTATGTACTCTAGATCGCCACATACCGATTACGGCGAGTACAAAATAATAAACCGTATAAATTACGATTATTACCTGCATAGGGATCAAAATCAGATCCAGTAGGTAATTCATACTATTCTCCTCCACACACTTATTTACGCACCATGTTTAAAGCGCCATTAATAAGGCCAAACACTACATAGCCAGCAAAGATCATCACTGCCCATGTATGCCAATCATAAACGAGACAAGCTATAACAAAAATAGCAGTGAGTACAATGGAAAGTTTATTAATATTAACCGCAGATTTACCTTTGAAGTCTGGATATTTTACTTCACTAACCATTAAGAAGCCTACACCAATCATACAAACTACTAGTACAAATTGAGGTACCTCTACGCCACACAATACGTAAGTAGCTGCCAAGCAACCTGCTGCTGGAATTGGCAAACCTTCAAAGTAACCATGAACTTCTTCAGTTTTGATGTTAAAGCGAGCAAGACGGAATGCGCCTAATACAGCAAATGCTAGTAAAGGAACATAAGCAATCCAACCTAAACCGTATAGCTCTTTCATATATAGCATATAAGCCGGTGCTACACCAAAGCCCACAACATCAGATAAAGAATCTAATTCACGCCCCATAGGACCTGCTACACCTAATGCTCTCGCTACACGACCATCTAAACCATCAGCGACTAAGGATAATAGTACGCAAATAGCTGCATAGAAGGTATTACCTGTAGCAGAGAATGTGATGCCAAGGACACCGAAGGCTAAATTAGCACTAGTAAATAAATTTGGAATAATAGATTTATTCATGACGCAACCTCCCGATAACAGTGTCTCCACCTGTAATATGTTGACCTTTTTCCACGAACAACTCTACATCCTTATCCATGTAGATTTCAGTACAGGAACCGAATTTAATCATCCCGTACAATTGACCGCGTTCAAGCACACTATCGAGATCCGTCCAAGATACTATACGACGCGCTAAAAGGCCCGCAATTTGTGTTACTAATACGGAAGTGCGATCATTTTCAATACAAATAGTATGACGTTCATTTTCAAAGCCTACATCATCTTTAAAAGCAGGCAAGAAACTGCCCATTGTGTAATGACGGTATGTAATTTTACCGTCAATAGGCGCACGATTGGCATGTACGTCGAAAACAGATAAGAAAATAGTTACTTTTTTACATTCTTTATGTAAGTAAATATCTTCGTATACATCAGAAATATCCATAATTTTACCATCTGCTGGAGATAAAATTAAATCTGGATCTTGAGGGATTACACGTTTAGGATTTCTAAAGAAATTGACGAAAAATAATGCCAGAATAAATGAAATAATCGCAATTACATAATGTCCTAAAAATCCTAACACCACAGTGATAATGAGCATAGCCCCTATCAGTGGAAACCCTTCCTTAATTATTGGTCCTGTAGGCACGATTCAACACTCCTCTATTTATTTCTAATAACGGTCCACATAAACTTAGGAATAGCCAACATGCGGCCAATCCGTTGAGGTTCTAAATATAATCGATACAACCATTCGAGACGATTCCGTTGCATCCATTCTGGGGCCCGAGGAATATTACCTGCCAAAACGTCAAAGGAACCACCAATACCAATGGCAACAACGCCATCAAGGTGACTCAATTTTTCTGAAATCCATTGTTCTTGCTTTGGTACGCCTAAGGCAACAAACACTAATTTTGCCTTAGACTCCCCAATAGCTTTAACGATTTCTTGTTCCTCTGCGCTATCGAAGAATCCATCATGAATCCCTGCAATATTTAATGGTCCAACTTGGGCAGATAAATTATCAATTGCTCGTTGAGCAACACCAGGTGCTGCCCCTAAGCAGTATACAGGAATTTGCTGGTCAGCCGCAACTTTAAATA
Organism: Veillonella dispar; assembly: GCF_937975875.1. GTDB lineage: Bacteria > Bacillota > Negativicutes > Veillonellales > Veillonellaceae > Veillonella > Veillonella dispar_B. Next base: position 3,874 of record NZ_CALJSP010000143.1, read on the forward strand.
ATCGTTTTGTTACGTCTACCCCCGTTACGCGTTCAGGCACATGTTCGCCTTGACGCTCTGCAGCCCACAAAATGCCAGCCCCGTCGGGAACGACAAGACTAGCATTATTCAATATGGTGTGCAATGTAGGATTTTCATTTGCCAACATAACCATTTCTGCATTAGCCGTGGCTACTAAATGTAGCCCCGGCTCTTCAGTTAATTGCAAAATACGTTGGACTGCCTCATCCATTGTTACACAATCGATAGGCACAGATAAAACAGAAATACGTTTATTCAATGTAATACTCCATTATCAACCACTATAATTTGGTGCTTCAACGGTAATGCTTACATCATGCGGATGGCTTTCTTTCAAACCAGCCGCTGTAATTTGAATGAATTGAGTATTTTCAATCATTTCTTGGATGTTATGACATCCGCAATACCCCATACTTGCACGCAAACCACCAACCATTTGGAAAATTGTATCAGCCAACATACCTTTATAAGGTACGCGACCTTCAATACCTTCAGGAACTAATTTCTTAGCTTCTGTTTGGAAATATCGATCTTTACTACCAAGCTTCATAGCCCCTAAGCTACCCATGCCACGGTATACTTTATAGGAACGACCTTGGTAAATCACTGTTTCCCCTGGGCTTTCATCAGTACCAGCTAAAATATTACCCATCATAACTACATTGGCACCAGCCGCAATAGCTTTGGCAATATCGCCAGAATATTTAATGCCCCCATCAGCGATGATAGGAATTCCATAGCGACGACCTACTTGAGCAGACTCATATACTGCAGTGATTTGAGGTACCCCAATACCTGCAATAACGCGCGTTGTACAAATAGAGCCAGGTCCAATACCAACCTTAACAGCATCTGCACCAGCTTCAATAAGAGCCTCTGTACCAGCTGCAGTCGCCACATTACCTGCAATAACAGGAATATGAGGATAGGCTTGTTTAATTTCTTTCAATGTGCGAAGTACACCTGCAGAATGACCATGTGCTGTATCTACAATGATTACGTCAGCCTTAGCAGATACAAGTGCATCAAGACGATCATATAAATCTTTAGATACACCAACAGCAGCACCTACTAATAATCGACCACTGCTATCCTTGGCAGAATTTGGATATTTTGTCGCTTTTTCAATATCTTTTATAGTAATTAAGCCTTTTAAGTTTCCATCGCCATCTACGAGAGGTAATTTTTCAATACGATGTTCACTTAAAATAGCTTTTGCCTCTTCAAGAGAAGTACCTTCTGGTGCAGTAACAAGTGAATCCTTTGTCATGCAGTCTCCGATTTGGCGAGTTAAATCAGTTTCAAAACGCATATCGCGATTTGTAATGATCCCTACTAGTTTACCATGTTCTGTGATAGGTACACCAGAAATTTTATATTTTCCCATAATTTCTGCTGCATCAGATAGTAAATTTTGAGGACTTAAGAAAATAGGATCAACGATAACACCATGTTCAGAGCGTTTTACCTTATCAACTTCATGTGCTTGTTCTTCAATAGACATATTTTTATGGATAACGCCAAGGCCACCTTCACGAGCCATAGCAATAGCCATACGGGATTCAGTAACTGTATCCATCCCAGAACTAATCATAGGGATATTTAACGTAATGTCACGAGTTAATTGAGTTTTTAACTCTACTTGATGTGGTAGCACATCAGAAGCCGCTGGTACTAATAAAACATCATCAAAAGTTAGTCCACGCATACCGAATTTATCGTCTCTCATATTTAATTCCTTTCCGTATAATAAAACAAAACTACGACCCGCCTAGTCCACATTGGACTAGGCGGTCAGTCGTAGCTTAGCGTTCAGACCGCAAAATGCCGCCTTCCATATAATCATCTTTTTTCATATCTACGAAGATAACTTTTACTGCGTCAGCAGGTACATTAACGATATCAACCGCAGCTTTAGTGATAGCTTCACCTAATTGTTTTTTTTGTTCTTTTGTGCGCCCTTCAACGAGCTCTACATGAATAAGTGGCATATTGACCTCCATAGATGAAAATGAAATAAATTTGTTTGTTCTATTATACGGTATGAGGAACAGATACACAAGGGAAAAACCCAGATAAAATCTAATATTATCGCTACTTATGTACTTATTATTCCTACCTCTTAATTATACAATATTCTAAGAAATTTTTCACCAAATCTTTTTTCTAATTCTTCTTTCATTATAGATTCAAGTTTTTCCATTCCATGTTGGCTTGCAAAATCTAATACATCCTTACGAGCCTGTACTAATATTTCAATATCTTTAATAATATTGGCAACTCGCAAATCAGGTAATCCCGATTGAGCTAAGCCAAATAATTGACCAGACCCACGCAATAATAAGTCTTGTTCAGCAAGTTCAAAACCATCCTGTGTCTGTTCCATCAATTTCAAACGCTCTTGGCTCACATCATTTTTTGAATCACTTACAAGAATACAATAGGATTGATGAGATCCACGGCCTACACGGCCACGCAACTGATGCAATTGAGATAAACCAAATCGCTCTGCCCCTTCAATGCACATAATGGTCGCATTAGGCACATTGACACCAACTTCAATAACGGTAGTAGAAACGAGTAGTGAAATATCACCCTTATGAAAGGCATTCATCACTTCATCCTTTTCACTTGGTTTCATGCGACCATGTACAAGGCCAACTTCATAGGCCTTGTAAAAGTACTCTTTTAATTCTAAATACAGTTCTTCTGCTGCCTGTAAGTCTAATTTTTCAGACTCTTCTACTAGAGGACATACTACGTAAACTTGACGTCCTTCTGCCATTTCTTTGCCGAAGAAGTTTCTCAATCGTTCTTTATATGAGCTATCTACAGCATACGTTTTAACAGACTTACGCCCTGGTGGCATTTCTTTAATTAAAGAAACCGCTAAATCGCCATACACAGATAATGTCATGGTTCGAGGGATTGGTGTAGCCGTCATAATCAGCACATGTGGGTATGTACCCTTTTGTTGTAATCGCGCCCGTTGTTCTACGCCAAAGCGATGTTGTTCGTCGATAATGACGAGACCTAAATTATGGAAGTTAACACCTTCCTGAATAAGCGCATGAGTGCCGATGATCATATTAATTGATCCGTCAGCTAAGCCTTCATAGATACGCTCTTTTTCTTTTTTTGTAGTAGAACCAGTTAATAACTCTATAGTAATACCTAAATTACGACATACCTCTGTTATGCCTTCATAATGTTGAGCCGCCAAAATCTCCGTAGGGGCCATTAATGCCCCTTGGTAACCATTTTCGATGGCCTTCAACAAACTCAATGTAGCCACAACAGTTTTACCAGAACCTACATCACCTTGCAATAATCGTTGCATAGGACGTTCATCTTCCATGTCGATGCGAATGTCTTCTAATGCACGCTGTTGATCACCTGTTAAGGAGAACGGCAAGTTTTCTATACACTGAGCCATTAAGTCCCCATTAGGTCCCATCTTAGGTCCTTTATGACACTGCTCTTTATTCCGCAACAAGGCCAATCCAGATTGCATGACAAATAACTCTTCATAGGCCAATTGATGACGCGCTTCTTCATATCGCTCTGAAGAATCCGGGAAATGCATCATTTTAAATGCATCATAGCGACTCATGTATTGATGTGATTCACGAACCTCAGTAGGCAAAATCTCTTGCAATTCATGATTAGCGGCAAACCAATTGCGTACTGATGAGCGCACCACAAATTGAGATACACCATCTGCAAGAGCATAAATAGGAACGATACCACGATCAGGCTCTCCACCATCTCCTAAACTTTCTATTTGGGGCGTATTCATTTGCATAGACCCATATTGAAATTCTGCTTTGCCATATGCATATAGACGCTGCCCTTTTTTATAAAAGTTCTTTTTATACCCTTGGTTAAATAATACAATCTTTAGTGGACCAGTACCATCTGCAATGACCACCTCTAATATAGACAATCTAGGTCGAGGGCGTTTTTCTTGTACAGCAATAACATTGCCTACTACGCCACCGGTCATACCTGACTTTAATTCACCAATTCTATAAATTGTACGGCGGTCTTCATAGCTCCGAGGGAAATATGTCAACAATGATGTTACATTCGTAATCCCTAGCTTATGCAATTGTTTCTCCCGACCAGGACCAATCCCTTTAATGGTCGTTAACCGTTCATCCATAGAAACTCCTTTAAATATACGATAAACACTGAGGATATATCCAATTTCTGTATATCCTTGTGTAAAAGCCCATTCATATCATAGAATATGATATATAGTATACCTTATATTGTAGTATATTTCATAAAAAGAGCAATATGTACGATAAAAACACTTGCTTTAACTATGTCTTTATGATAATATACTTTTGTTATGTTATAGATTAAGCTTGGAGGTGGAAACTATGGCAAACCTTTGCGAAGTATGTGGCAAATCCACATCTAGCGGTATGAACGTGAGTCACTCTCACATTCGCACAAGAAAAACTTGGAAACCGAACATTCAAAGAGTACGGGCGGTTGTAGACGGTGCTACTAAAAAAGTTAACGTATGCACTCGCTGCCTTCGTTCTAATAAAATTACACGCGCGTAAAATAAAAAGTACATGTACTCTTTGGGGTTCTAGAGCCCCAAAAAAAGCAGTTAGTTCATTTGAACTAACTGCTTTTTTTGTTATCTATGTTCCTATTACTAAAAATCTTACAAGGTAATATTTGGAATATAGTACTGTTTAAACAACTTAATAGCATATTGATCTGTTAAGCCTGCTACATAATCCACCACATCACGGGTAGAATAAAACTCTCTTGTACTTTCACAGCCCTCCATATCGTCAGGATGTTCCATAAAGTGAGTAAATAAGTTTTTCACCACATGAGATGCCTTATTTCGATCAGGAATTAAAGCTGGCGCCAAATAGACATTTTTAAACATAAATTGACGGAATAGATTCATGGTCATCTCTATATCGGAGGACATAGAAATAACAGGCTTATCTAAAGATTCGCGCACCATATCTTCAACCATGGCTGTAATCATGCTAGAAAGAGTCATACCAAAGTGTTCACGCACTTCAAACGGTAATTCCTCAGCCGTTAACATGCCGGCACGCTGTGCATCATCAAAATCGTGACATAAATAGGCAATGCGGTCGACGATACGAATAATTTGTCCTTCTAAGGTAACTGGAATTGTAGCCCCTGTATGACCTAGAATACCATCGCGCACAGCAGTCGTTAAATTAAGTCCTTGATGTTCACCATGTTTTTCCAACACTTCAACCATGCGCAAACTTTGTTCATTATGATTGAAATGACCTACCATATCACGTAACGCATATTCCCCAACATGACCAAATGGTGTATGTCCCACATCATGCCCCATGGCAATAGCTTCTACCAAATCCTCATTGAGTCGCAATGCACGAGCCACTGTACGACCAATCTGACCTACCTCAAGGGTGTGAGTCATACGCGTACGATAATGGTCACCTGGCGCAATATAAACTTGTGTCTTATGCTTTAACCGTCTAAAACATTTACTGTGAATAATGCGGTCCCGATCACGTTGAAAGGCAGTTCTAAGTGGATCGGGAGCTTCCTCAATATCACGGACTGCATCACGGCTTTTTGAAGCATAAGGAGAAAGGAGTAACGCCTCCCGCTCCTCTATTTGTTCCCGTATATTCATTTACCCTCCGATGCGCGGTTACGGTCGATAAGTTGCATAACAAGAGATGCTGTTTCTTCGATAGATTTATTGGAAACATCTAACACTTGGCAATGCAAACGACGCATAATAGCCTTCGCGTATTCTAGTTCAGATTGAATACGCTCAATAGAAGCATAATTTGCTTCGTCCTCTAAACCGATAGCGCGTAAACGTTCACTACGAATATTATTTAACTTAAATGGGTCAATAATAAGACCTACAATTTTCTTAGCTGGAATTTTAAATAATTCTTCTGGCAATGGTACCTCTGGCACCAATGGCAAGTTAGCAGCTTTAATTTTTTTGTATGCTAAGAACATAGACAATGGTGTCTTACTTGTTCTAGATACACCAATAATAACTACGTCAGCC